>CAMWRN010000019.1 GCA_947176675.1 uncultured Clostridia bacterium
AGTTTATATGAATTAAATTGCAATATTATGATTTTATTTATCTATTCAGCCAAAATAAAAGTGCTTCGGTTAATTTGGGAAACACTTTTATTTTGCAATATTCTGTTTGATAACTTGCGTTTATACGGGAAATCCGCCCTCGGCGCGTATTCTATCCATAATCTTCATAACTTGCAGTGTGTCGGACAGCGGATTCAGAACGCTTTCCTTTCTGCTTTCCGCAAGACACCGCTGCGCCTCCATTATTTCGTATTCATAGCCGTTGCACAGGTGCGGTGTAATGCTTTCCTCCGCAAGCTTTCCGTTTTTGTTGTACAGCCGAACAGTGTCAGTGCAGAAATACCAAGGATCGAAAGCTATCCTGCCTTCCGTACCCACGATAACGGCGCGGTTGTCGTTCTCGATATCGAATCCCGCCACCATGCTTGCATAAGCATTTTCGTACTTCAGAATAACAGCTTCGTCCATGTCAACACCGTGATCGACATTTACGTCCGAAAGCACCTGCTTCGGTTCGTATCCCAGAAAAGCTGTTATCAGCGTCAGTGGATACACGCCTAAGTCAAGCAGCGCTCCGCCGCCTAAGTCTGCGCGGAAAAGCCTGTCCGTGGGGTCGTATTCCACCGGATTGGAAAAATCCGCTCGAACAGCCTTTATTTCTCCGATTTTTCCATCTGCGAACCACTCCTTTGCTTTCAGGAACGATGGCAGACACTTCATCCACATGGCTTCCATGAAAAAGAGATCTTTCCTTTTGGCAATGGCGATCAGTTCCTCAAACTGCGCGGAATCCATGGTAATACTTTTCTCGCAAAGCACATTCTTGCCGTGTTCAAAGCAAAGCTTCACGTTCTCATAGTGGCAGCTCATTGGGGATGCAACATACACGATATCGATGTCTGGGTCGGCGGCAAGCTCTTCGTAGGAGGAATAAGATTTTTCCGCGCCGTAAAGCTTTCCGAACTCTGTGGCTTTTTCGGCAGACCTTGAAGCGCAGGCGTACAGCTTTGCGCCGTCGGAAAAGTTCACAGCTTTTGCAAAGGTGTGGGCGATCTTTCCTGTTGCCATTATTCCCCAGTTTACAGTATTTGACATAGAAAAACTCCTTTTCCCAAAATATAAGATGTAAATTAAAATTTGATCAAAATTTCGCCCCATATACTCCTGTATATGAATTTTTCATTCATTTTACCTACCACACAAGTTTTCGTTTATATACTCAAAATAACTTCTTTTCAGCACTGCATCGGGACTGGTCTTATACCACTCATACTCCTCGCGGATACCCTCTGCAAGCGGCTTGACATCAGGCATAAGCCTGCGCATACGTGAAACGTCCAGACGATAGTCCATATCGTAAAAGCAGAAATAGTTCCGTGCAAAGTAGTCTTTTGGAGCGATTCTGATTTCGGGACTTTTTCCCGCCGCCTCAAAGCAAATCCGCACCCATTCCCCGACAGTGACGGTATCAGGATCTCCAACATTGAAAATACTTTCGGCGGGTCTGACAGCGTAAAGAATCTCAATAAACCTGCACAGGTCATAAACGTTGAAAAATTGCAGGGGCAAGTCCTCGCGCGGGACATAAACGGGCTGACCCATGTCGGCACAGTCGAAAATATATGGAGCACGATAGAGGTTTTCGTACCTGCCGTAAAGATAGGGCGGACGGACTATATAAGCATTTCCCACGTTTTCAAGCAGGAAATTTTCCGCGTCCAGCTTGTTTGCGCCGTAATCTCCCCATACGGAATTCCTGCCGCATTTTTGTTCTTCGCGGAAAGGCAGTGGAAGCGTTTCGGGGTAGACCGCTCCCGAGCTTATGAAAATATAACAGCCGAAGTCTCCTATAGCCGTGACCAATTTTTCCGCATCAGCGCGTGTGTATGCCGACACGTCTACAACAAGATCGAAAGCTTTGCCTTTAAATCTGGTCCCAATAGCGCATCTGTCGCAAATTATTGGCGTAACGTCCTCAGGCTGTGGGCGGTTTCCTCTGTTCAGCACGAAAACATTGTCGCCCTTTGCGGCAAAATATTCTGCAGTAAAACGACTGACGAAAACCGTTCCGCCTGTTACAAGAATATTCCTCACTGCGATTTGCCCTCTTTCCTCTCCCATGGATTTTCCTCGGGCGGCTTGCTCCATATCCCTAAATCGGGGGACAGCATTTTATGCTCTTTCAGCCAGACTCGAACCTGCTCCTCCACCCAATCGCAGGCGGCATGGTAGCCATCGCGGGTGATGTCAAACTCGGCTTCGGTCACAAGCTCCGATTTATCGAAGCAGTTTATGCCGTACCATATCTGGGCAAGCAGCTTTTCTTTCGGAGTGAAGCGGAAATTGAAGTCGTCCTGCTTAGTTCCGCGCTTGTTTCCGCTGTATTTCCCGCCCATTTCAAAGTATTCGAATTCGGGTATCCGAAACGCTTTTTCCGCCATAAGATCATTCCTCACATAGTTATTGTACAAATTATACCATATTTTTGCGGATAATTCAAGTGCCGTAAACTATCTCTTATTAGTCAGAAAAAAAGTAAAAATATTTTTCAAAAACTATTGACAAGCTCAAAAAAAAATGGTATAATAACAAAGTTGAAATTCGGAGAAGTCGCCTAGCCCGGTTTATGGCGCACGACTGGAACTCGTGTATGGGTTAATAGCTCATCGAGGGTTCGAATCCCTCCTTCTCCGCCACCACGGAGTCCGTGGAACTGGAAAGGTTTCTGTAGAGATACAGGAACCTTTTTTTATTCTTTGTTACATAAAATTCGGGGAGATTTTCAAAAGTATTTTTTTATCGTATTTGGCATTTCGAACGGCTTTTCCTATAAACTAAGGCGCGGAACTTAAATTCCGCGCCTGTTTTTATTTTGTTTTATCTGCTTTCGGCAAGGTAGTTGGAAACGCGGTTTTGGATTATTTCCGCAACTTCCTTGGAGGTTTTCTGTCCCTCAAAGAAAGCCGACGCTTCCTCATTGATGATGTTACTTACCTGTTCATCGTTACGGCTGATATTTTCGGTGCTGTTGATGAAGTCGATGATTTTCTGATTGTCCTCATCGGTATTTACACCGATATTTATAGATTCGCTGCCGTTCCAGTAAGTGTTGTCGTAGTATTCCTTTTTGCCGTCCGCATCCTCCCAGTAAGGTCTTTCCTTGGCGGCTTCAGCAAGCTTTTCAAGAGAAGATTTCTTTATGGGGAACTGGTAGCTGTTGTTGGTGGTATACAAATCCTGATACTCGTCAGAAAGGAAATATTTTACAAAGTTCCATGCTCCGTCGGGATTTGAAGCTTTTGAAGTGATAGCTATTTCAGTGTAAGCATTGAACACAGCGCCGTTGCCCGCAGCTCCGGGGAAACCCTTGAAGGTTATAGGTTCGCCGAATGCGCCCTGTTCCAGTTCGCGTATATCGCCGAAGCGGTTGAGGTAGAAAGAGTTAAGCAGCGTTCTTCCCTCGCGGTATGCGCTCTGCTGTTCATTCCAATAGTTCTCGTCGGAATAAATCTCATTATAGTCAATCTCCTTGGGGAAACGTGTGGAAAATTCCATAAGCTTTATAAAATCTTCGGAATCAAATCTGCATTCGCCGGTATCCCTGTTGATAAAGTTTTCTGAGCAAACGCTTACCATGATCGAGAAGAAATCGCTTCTGCTGATCTCGTCTCCCATAAGAGATTTGTCGGGATTCGCATCAGCAAACGCAATGAACTCGTCAACCGTCCAGCCGGATGTATCTCCCACCATGGAGGACTTGCCCACAAGAGTACTTATGTTGAAATTGGAAATAAGTTCGTAAAGCTTGCCGTTTGTCTCATACGCCTTGAATACGCCCTCGATATAGTCGGAGCGGTTTATGGTCTCGTCATTGTCCATAAACTCGTAGAGGTCCGCAAGGAGTCCTTTGGAGATGTAGCTGTCAATGGGCATATTGCTGTTAAGTACGATGATGTCAGGGAGATTTCCCGCGATCATATCATTATTGAGCTTGGTAATGGCGTCATTGTAGCCGTTTGTTGCATAGTCCTCATAGGAAGTAAGCTCGATCTCATATTCGGGGTTGTTTTTGTTGAACTCAACGATCTGACGCTTTATTCCCACATCAAGATAGAGAGCGTAAAGTTTGATAAGCTTCTTGTCGGGAAGTGTGGAAGGGTCTACTTCGGTAAGGATATTGATAATCTGATCGTTATTTGACCAGCTGTAGCCTCCGCCGCCGTTGTACTCGTAATTATATGTGACGCAAAGGATCCTGCCGTCCTGAAGCACAGTGGTGCAGCTGCTGTTCATTGCGGTGTTGTCAAATCCAGATTTGAGCCAGTCGATAATGGTCTCGGTGCTTTCAGTCTCGATATCGTAACCGAAAAGTCCCGAATCGCGGGAAATGAGCAGATCATACTTATCGGTACCGCTCATTAAGCTTCCGTTCTGACTGAACGGATACTCCGCGCCCAGCTTTTTAGCCGCCGCGTTTATCTCGTATATTTTCGTCTCTGAGGTGTAGTTGTCACCGTCCATGCGGCTGGTGGTTATTGTTGTAACAATACGTCCGTCACCTGTTTTGGTGAGATTTCCCATCCATGAGTTGTCTGAGCTGTTTTCGTTCTTTACAGTATACTGGAATTTTCCGCTCTCGTCGAGAACAGCGATCGCATCGTTGCAACTCATATAGAGGAAACCGTCGTCACCGGCAACAAAATTATTTATATAGAAATAATCGTTGCCCGTCTCTTTCTTGACAGTATCCTGCACGTTGTTGAGGTCATTCTCGCTTATAAGCTTTCCGTCGCTTCCGTACTTGACAAGATACCACGCTTCCTTGGACTCTCCTGTAGTCTCGTTCCAGGAATAGCTGCTCTCAACGGAAATAAGATTTCCGCTGCTGTCCACCGTCATGGAAGAGATATACCTGTGCTCGGTATTGTCGCTGCCGTCATCTTTGGCAAGAACAATCTCGTTTTCAAGAGTTCCGTCAAGACCCAGTATCTGCATTTTCGTCTCACTGGTATAAGTGACATTATCACCCTCGCCCTCCTGAGTGGATTTGTCGCCGATAATAAATATCTTTTCGTTTGCGTAAAGAAGGTTGTTTATGTAGTCCAGACCTCCGGGAAGCTCAATCTTTTCAGCCGAAAATATATGCTCCTTCGATGCTATCACCGATTTTCCCGCCTTGCCTCCGCAGGAGGAAAAACCTAACGTCATTGCCGCAGCCATTGCAGCTGCAGCGATCCTCAATACTGTTTTCTTCATTCAGTAACCATTCCTTTCTTTCCCGTAAGAGTTTTCCTACGGTATCAATGTCGGATCAGTTTTCTCACTTTTCCTCTGAGCGAATCTGCTCCGCAATCTATCTGAAACGCGTTTCACCGCGTCTATTGCTTTTCCGGCAAGCTTCTTTCTGTTCTTTATCAGCAGCCGCACAAAATACAGTACCGTGACCGTGGGAAACACAATGAACAGTATCTGTAACGCCAGCAGCAGTGCGGATTTGTCTTCCGTAATCCTTGCAGCGTTTTCCCAGAATGGATAGACAACCGCGCCATCCACAACGGAACGCATACCGAAATCGGCTATTATCTCGAACCGCTTTTTCAGACTGTATCGGGTAGAATTTTCCACAACGCGCTTTTCGGTATCCTCTTCCTGAATAGACAGGGCTTCGGTAACGATCTGCTTTCCCTGCCCAGTTACCTTATTGGGCAGACACGCTTCGTAGCAGGTGAAAACGGCTTCTCCGCCGCCCATAAGGCTGTATCCCTCATAAGGCATGAATATCCGCGGACTTATTCCGTACACCTTTTCGACGTCCGAATTATCGCTCTGCTTGAAAACTCCGGATATTATATAGTACGTTCCGCCTACTCTCACAGGCTTTCCCGCCACATTTGAAGAACCGTAAAGCTGCCAAGCCAGTACTTCGTCTATCAGGACTCTGTCGTGCATTAAGTCGTCATCGGAATAATAGTATCCCGAAATTATTTCAAGGGGGTGGAACAGGAAAAAATCTCCTCCAGTAGCTATAAGGTTCGCTTCAGCCGAAGCTCTGTCGGATGAGACGGAAGCTTTTAGCTGAGACGTCGAAAATGCGTCCGCCCAGACTCTCGCGCCCTCTCTTTCGGAGGCAATTGAGGCTTCCGTAAGCTTTTTCTCAACGTTTACCCTCGCCATGAAAATGCTGTTTATATCCATAGCCGAAGCTGCTCCCGAAAAAACGCTTACCTGAGCGTACGGCATATCTCCCCCTGCCCATCGTTCAACCGCCCGCTGATCCGGCAGAGAACTTCCGACAGCCGCCGCAATGACAGAGATCACCGCAAATATCAGAAGCGACGCAGCGTTTAGTATGCCGAGAACTAAATATTTGGGTTTCATAGCAGCCTCCAATCATTCAACAAGTCTGACCTGCATACCCGCTTCGATCGGCTTTGTAGACGTGGTAATTATAAATTCGCTGCCCGATATCGCGCCTGACACTGCCGATGATGTATCGTCTGAAGCAAGCACCTCGACGTCAACGCGTTCAGCCACGTAACGGTTTCCGAGAGGACTGCTCTTTGCGACCACGGAAAGAACGAACTTGCCGTTATTGTCCTCCCTAATAGCGCTGTTGGGGACGATAACGTCGTAGTTCTGCCCCTTTGAACCCATGGCAAGCTGTAGGTTCTGACCCGGTGTAACGTCGCCCTTTACCGCAAATTTGAGTATCTTGTTTTTGGCGGGATTCTGAGAATCGGTAGTTATGGACTGGAGCGTTGCGGAAGCGTCGCCGTACCAGAAATACTGTACCTCGGCTTCATCGCCTATCTTGACCTTTTTAGCCTGTTCCGTTGTAACCGTCATTTCAAGAGTATAACCTTTTTCGCTCATCTCGATCGTTGCCACGGTTTTCTGAGCCTCGGCTTCTTCACCTGCAACAACATTGATCTCGGTGATCTTTCCGCCCACCTGGGCGTTTATCTTTGCGCCTATGGATTTTTCCTCCAGCTTTTTTATCGCTTCCTCGCTGTCGGAAATTACTTTTTTCTGGTCTGCTATCTTGGATTGCTTGTCTTCCATGTCGAGGCTGTTCTCGCCTGCCGTCTGTGCGTCCTGACGCTGTTTGAGCTCTAGGTCGATCTTGGCTTCGGCAAGGGTACGCTCCATCTTGCGTATCTCGTCTTCCGCTTCTTCTACGGTCTTGTTCGCTTTTTTTGCAAGCTCGTCCTCTTCGGCTTTTGCTTCATCGTAGAGAGCCTGAGCGGCTTTCTGCTTGTCCCTTAACTCTGCCTTTATCGCGGCAAGCGTATCATCGTAATTTTTCTTTCTTCTGTCATAGGTTTTAGTCCTGTTGTCAAGTGTTGTTTTCTCTGCATTCAGAAGCTGTATATTTCTTGAATATTCAGTGGACTGGGACATAGCGTTGTTATAGTCTTCCTGAAGATGATTAAGCTCCAGATTCATACGGTCTATTGACTGCTGATACGATACCTGTTTGTCATAGTCGGTTTCCATCATCATATTTTCCGTTGCCTGTTCTATTTCAAGAAGCTTATCGTCTATTGCTTTTTTCGCTGCCTTGATAGCGTCCTGATTTCCGCCTGATGATATTTCGGCTTCGTATTCCTTGATTTTTTCCTCGGTCTTACCTTTGGACTTTTCCGCCTCTTCCATAGAGGTTTTCGCCGCGCTGATCTGATTGTAGTAGCTGCTTCCGAGCGAAGCGTAATCCTCCGCGCTGAAAGCTGAAAGCTGTTCCTCCAGATCCTTTACCGCGCTTTCGCAGTCCTTGGTTTTGGTCTTGGCTTTTTCGTAAGCTTCCTGATAATCGGACAGTTTGGACAGATCCTCTTTGGCAAGAGCGATGTCGTCTTCCTGATTGGCAATGTTCAGATTTTCTTTGCTGTAGTCAACACCCGTTTTCAGAAGAGCTTTGTTGTAATCGAGCTGCAAATCTTCAAGCTTCTGCTGCTCGGCTTCAAGATTTTTCTTTGCTTCGTCAAGCTCAGCGCTTTCCTTGTCTTCAAGAGTAAAAAGCGTTGCGCCCTTTTCTATCTCGTCGCCGACCTTTACGTCAACACTTGCTATAGTCCTTGTTTCGTTTATCTTTACCTCGTAGCTTTGGCTTGCCTCTACAGTTCCGCTGCCGCGTATCTGCTCCGAAAGAGTTCCGCCCCTGACATATTGTGCCGAGACCTCCGGAAGCGAGTAGTTCATTATAGTGTTGGAAAAGAATGTAAGCAACAGCATTATTATCAGAAAAATAATTATCGCATTCTTTACCCATTCTCTTCTCTTAGTGCCGTTTTCCATTTTATGATTTGCTCCTTTCAAAAGAATGATATATCCAATTTATCCCTTTATACCGCCCGAATAGGCTATGCCCTCTACCAGATAATCCTCTCCGTAAAGGAACATCAGCAGGGTCGGTATCATATAGATCGTTGCAACCGCGAAAGCAAGTCCTATCTCACCCGTGTTGATCTGCGACAGAAATACTGACAACGGATAAAGGCTTGTGTCTGAAAGCAGTATCAGCGGCTGCTCGACCATGTTCCAGTAGTCTATGAAAACCAGAATTGCCACCGAGAAAAGTGCGCTTTTGCACAGAGGTAAACAAACATATATAAATATCTGGAATTCTCCCGCGCCGTCCAGCTTTGCCGCTTCTATCAACGAAAAGGGTATGCGGCGCATTATCTTCGACAGCAGGAACACCGCGAACGGTGTAAAAATACCCGGAAGTATTATTGCCCATCGGGTATTGAGAATGCCCAGCCAGTCCGACACAAGATAGTTCGGAACCAGCGTTACCTGATATGGCATAAGCATTACCACCACGTACACGAAGAAAATCATTTCCTTCAGCCTGCCCTTTAGTCTCGCGAAAGCATACGCCGCAAGAGCCGCCACCGCAAGCTGAAATATCACGATAGGCACGACCAGTATCACCGAGTTCCAGAACTTGAACAGATAGTCGGGACTTTTAAAAAGCACCGTATAGTACTGGCTGAACGATACCATATCCGGAATGAATTTCAGATTTATCTTTTCCGAAATAAAGGTCTTGCCGCCCTCCTCGGTTTTGGCAAAGATCGCGCCGTAGTTGGCGTTTATTTCTGATGCGCTCATAAAGGAGTTCGCCATAGTAAGTATTGTGGGCAGCAGGAAGATCAGCGCTGCTGCTGCGGCAAACACCGTAAGTACGCCCATCAGCAGCTTCTGCCCCTTTTTCGAGAATCCTCTCCGTCTTTTGGCGGATACGGACGTTTTAGATACTATCATCCCTCAACGTCCTCCCCGAATTTATTTTCCGCAATGAACAACGCACCTATTATCGCTATCATTACTATTGCCATCAGTATTGCCGCCGAGGACAGCTTCTGGTAGTCTATGTTGCGGAATGTGTTATTCATAAAGTGCTGAAGCATATATACGCTGTCGTAAGGGTAGTCCGTCGTAAGCAGATATATCTCTCGGAAAACCTTGAACGAATTTATCAGCGAAAGCACCGTAACGAACAAGATCGTAGGTGAAAGATACCTCAGCTTTATTCGGAAGAATTTATAGAAAGCTCCCGCGCCCTCCAGAGTGGCTACCTCGATGATGTCCTTGGGGATATTGTTCAGCGCCGACAGGAACAGTATCATGTTATAGCCTAAATTCTTCCATAGGAACAACGCAACGATAACGACCTGACCCTTTGAGGATTTGAGCCAGTCGATCTTGTCCACTCCGAAGTTGGCTAAAAAGTCGTTCAGAACGCCGTTGTAGTGGAAAATTACCTGCCATATAAGCACAACCGACGCCACTGGAACCATCATCGGACACAGGAAGCTTGTTCGGAACTGGCTTACAAACGGTATCTTGCAGTCCAGCAGCATAGCAAGAAGCAGGGACAGCACCACCGCCAGCGGCACAGCTGTAAGCGAGAACGTCAGCGTATTTATCGCGGCACGTCTGAAAGCCGTATTTTTAATTATATTTATGTAATTCTGTAAAAATACGAACTCCTTGTTAATGGGATTGTCAACCATTGAATAGTAGATTATCACGCAAAAAGGAATGATGAAAAAGATTAAAACGCCGATCAGACTGGGCAGCAAACACAGGTATGGAAACGCTCCGTCGCGTTTCAGCGTTTTTCTGAAAGAACCTTTATGCTTCTTTTCTTTCACCTTTTTCACTTTCGGTTCAGCATTGCGAAGCTGATATGTTTTAAGTTTCATATTGCGGCATTTCCGCTTTAATGCGGTAAATCTCCTTTCCCGAAAAGATTTGATTGTTTATCATTATAGCATATAATTATGTCTTTTTCTATTATAATCGAAAACTGTAATCATTTTTTAAATTTTTCTTCCGCATTGTTACATTTGTAACCGTATTGAAATATTTTCAGTAAAAAAATTTATCACAGATTGCGAAATTTTTAGCTAAAATGACCAGTGCGTGCAGTTGCTGCAAATCCAAATTTATTATCAACAGCCAACAAGGCGAAAGCCGGTCAAAAAAATATTGCGGAATTGTAACAAATTTCAAAATGTATTGACAAGCATATTATATGTGGTATAATATACATCGTGAGTGTTTGATTGACTATACAAAATTACATTGACAAGCTTTTGGAGGGATTTTGTGGAACCGATTCCATTTATTGAATACAGCCTTTACCAGATGTTCCATATGTTCATTTTCTGGGCATTCATCGGTTGGGGAATAGAAGTCTGCTGGATGACGCTGGAAACCGGCGAATATCAGAACAGAGGCTTTCTGAATATGCCTATTTGTCCGATATACGGCTTCGGCGTTATTATGGTGACGGTGTTTTTCCGTCCCGTTTCGCATACGGTCATACCGCTTTTTATCGTAACAAGTATACTTTGTACTGTTTTTGAACTTCTTGTAGGACTTGGCATGGAAAAGCTTTTCGGAGCGCGGTGGTGGGATTATTCCCACGAAAGATACAACTATAAGGGTTATATTTGTATTAAAATTTCTATTTTATGGGGAATGGGCTGCGTGATTGTTATACGCCTTGTTCAGCCTATAGTGGAAAAATTTATCGACCTTATGCCTGTGAAGCTGGGACTTGCGCTTATTGTATTATGGTCGGTGCTTATCGTTATCGACCTGATATCTTCTATATGTGCTGTAAACAAACTCAACAACAGGCTGAAACAGATAGACGAGATATCCAAAATCATGCTGATGAGCGCGGTCAAGATAGGCGAGAACCTTTCTCAGGAAACCCTTGACGTCAAGGGAAAATATGATAAATTTATCGAGGCAAGGGACGCCAAAACTTTGGCTTTGAAGCAGCGGTACGAGAAGATCGTAAATGCGGCGGACTTCAAGGTCAGCGAGTGGAAAGACAAATACGAGGGACTTATAAATGTTCGCGACCGTTCGGTGGAACGTTTGCTGAAGGCGTTCCCTCATATGCGCTCCATATCATACTCGGAGTCCATGGAAACGCTGAGAAAACGACTGAATAACCGTATCTCCGTCAGCAGTGTCAAGCAAAGCAAAAAGAACGGCAGTGAAAAAAACGACGACGGCTGAATAATGTAAAATTATTGCCGCAAAGCTGTTGACATACCTTGCATAATGTGGTATACTTATATAAGTTTGGACAACCTTTAAGTTGATCCCGTGAGATCGACAAGGCAGTCGCTTATATTTATGATTTTTACGGTGGAAATTTTGCGGCATAGTGGCATAGTTTGGTATGCACGCTTTTTCCGGCTGAGATTGAAATACTGTAAGCTTTTGGTGCCTGTCTGCGTCTCGCGGACAGGTTTTTTGTTTGGAGGCGAGGCTGTGCAGAACAGACAGGACAAAAAGGTCATCATGGACGAAAACGCTATGACAAGGGCTATCGCAAGAATTTCCTACGAGATACTTGAACGCAACAAGGGCGCAGAATCCCTGTGCTTTATCGGGGTGCTTTCCCGCGGGGCGTATCTGGCGAGGCGGATATCCGACAAGCTTCGGGAACTGGAGGGTGTCGCTCCCGAGACAGGTATCCTTGATATTACCGATTATCGGGACGATGGAAAGTCTTCAACGGACGGCGATAAGACCGATATTCCCTT
The DNA here is from genome assembly GCA_947176675.1 of uncultured Clostridia bacterium. Classification (GTDB taxonomy): domain Bacteria; phylum Bacillota; class Clostridia; order Oscillospirales; family Ruminococcaceae; genus RGIG8773. Next base: position 12,078 of record CAMWRN010000019.1, read on the forward strand.
TGATGTGAAAGACAAGCGAGTCATCATTGTGGACGACGTTATTTTCACGGGAAGAAGCGCACGTGCTGCCATGGACGCGGTTACAAAGCGAGGCAGACCGCGGAATATCCAGCTTGCAGCTCTGGTGGACAGAGGTCACAGGGAGCTGCCGATACGTCCAGATTATGTGGGAAAAAACGTTCCTACCTCTCGGGACGAAGCAGTAAGGGTCTTGATGAAAGAGATCGACGGAAACGATATGGTCGTTATTTTGGAACAGGAGGTTCGGCAATGAGCAGTATTTTGTTAAAAAATGTAAGAGCTGTGGACGACATGAAGGACTCCTTTTGCGACATCTTTATAGACGACGGAAAAATCGCATCGGTAGGGAAGAACATTTCCCGCGAAGCAGACAGGGTGATAGACGGGGAGGGCAGACTGATAGTTATTCCCGGACTTTTCGATATGCACGTCCATTTCCGCGATCCGGGACAGACCCACAAGGAGGATATCCTCACAGGCTGCGCAGCTGCTCTGGCCGGTGGAGTTACCGGCGTTGTTTGTATGCCAAACACAAATCCCCCAACTGACAGTGCGGAGACGGTGCAGTATATCCTTGAAAAGGCTAAGGATACGGGCGTTGACGTTTATCCCGCAGGCTGTATCACAAAGGGCATGAAAGGTACAGAGCTTTATGATTGGAGCAGCCTTGGCGTGAAGATAATTTCCGATGACGGCAGACCCGTTGCAAACGGCGAGCTTATGCGCCGCGCTTTGGAGGAGTCCGCCAAAAACGGCTTGCTTGTGGCTTCCCACTGCGAGGACTTAGACATCATAAACGGCGGTATCGTCAATAAGGGCGTTTCGGAAAAGCTGGGAGTAAAAGGCATGGACAGAGCCTCCGAGGACAGCGTTACGGCGCGGGAGATCGCGCTGGCAGATTCCTGCGGGGCGCATATACATATCTGTCATGTTTCCACAAAGGGCAGCGTTGGACTTATCCGCGACGCGAAAAAGCGGGGGATAAAAGTTACCTGCGAGACCTGTCCCCATTATTTTACATACACCGAGGATAAGCTTTTGGCACGCGACGCGGACTACCGCATGAATCCTCCCCTCCGTACCGAGGAGGACAGGCAGGCTGTTCTGGAGGCTGTTATTGACGGTACGATCGACTGTATCGTGACCGATCACGCTCCGCATACGGCGGAGGAAAAAGCGGATTTCGAGAAAGCTCCAAACGGAGTTGTGGGTCTTGAGACTTCACTTGCGGTAACGCTTACGCAGCTTTTCCATACTAAAAAGCTCCCTCTTATCAGGATAGCGGGACTTATGTCTGTAAAGCCGCGGAAGCTTTTGGGTATTCCGTTTACCCATATTGAGAGGGGCGCGAAAGCCGATCTGGCGGTGATCGACCTTGATATGGAATGGACGGTCGATCCCGACAAACTTCGGTCAAAGTCCCGCAACACGGTGTTTAAGGGCGAAAAGCTTAAAGGCAGGGTGGTCATGACAATATCGGACGGCATGGTACGGTACGAACTGTAAGAGGTGCAGGGGTATGAAAATAACGAAAAGAAGCCTTTTACATATGTGTTGTTAATAGAATGATGCGGTCATAAAGTCAGATATTAGAAATTGTATTTTAACTAAGTCCCCTTAAGGGGGCGGGTATAAATATTAAAAAAGAAAAGGAGAGATATTATGTCATTCGACAGACTTATCAAGAAAATAATCGAAACGGGAAACCCCACGGTGGTGGGTCTTGACCCTAAGCTGGACTACGTTCCTGCTTACCTCCGCGAGGAAGCCTTTAAGGACAAGGGCAGAGACCTGAAAGGCGCGGCAAACGCGATCTGGAAGTTCAATAAAGCTATCATCGATGCGGTGTGCGATATCGTTCCCGCGGTCAAGCCTCAGGCGGCATACTACGAAATGTACGGCTGGCATGGTGTCAAGACGCTGCACAAGACTATTGAATACGCCCAAAAAAAGGGTATGTTTGTAATTGTAGACGGCAAGCGCAATGACATCGGCGCGACTATGGAGGCATACACAAACGCTTATCTCGGCACAGCAAACGTGGACGGTCTGGACTTTGAGGGCTTCGGCGCGGACGCTCTCACCGTAAACGGCTACCTTGGAACGGACGGTATTGCTCCTCTTACAGCGGCTTGCAAGAAAAATGACAAGGGTATCTTTGTGCTTGTGAAGACCTCCAACAAGTCCAGCGGTGAATTGCAGGACAGAAAGCTTGACGACGGCAAGACCATATACGAGACTATGGGCGATATGTGCGAGAATTGGGGTGCTGAAACTATCGGCGAGTACGGCTACTCCGCAGTCGGCGCGGTTGTGGGAGCCACTTATCCAGAACAGCTTGCGGAAATGAGAGAAAAGCTTCCCCGCACATTTTTCCTTGTCCCCGGCTACGGAGCGCAGGGCGGCGGCGCGGAGGGCGTTGCAAAGGCTTTCGATGAAAAGGGTCTTGGTGCTATTGTGAATTCGTCCCGTGCGGTTATGTGCGCGTACCAGAAAGAGGAGGGCTGCGACCCTCACGATTTCGCGGGCGCGGCAAGGCGCGAGTGCATACGCATGAGAGAGGATATTACGGGGTTTGTTACGGTATTGAAAAAATAAGACTGACGGTTTATAAATAACCAATGTAATTGCAGCTTGATAAATCGGAATTTGAGGAGAAGTTTTCTATGGAAGTGTTATTCGGAAAAACATCCGACATTGAACAGTGGATGAATTTGATCAAACGTGTAAGTTGGAATTTTCCCGGACTGGAAACAGATGAGAGCATAGAAGAACATTCGCAGACAGTGCTGAAATTCATGGATAAGAAACAGGCTTTGTGCATAAAGCACGGCAATGATATCGCGGGTGTGATTTTGTTTTCACGAAACCGCAGTATGATTTGTTGTATGGCTGTTGCGCCCGAATATAGGCGGCAGGGTATCGGTTCTGCTCTTTTGGAAAAAGCACTCGGTGAATTGGACAGAAGCAAGGAGATTTCAGTCTCAACATTCCGTGAAGATGATGAAAAGGGAATTGCTCCGAGGGCACTTTATAAAAAGTTTGGATTCAAAGAAGCAGAACTTATTGAAGAATTTGGCTATCCAAATCAAAGGCTGGTTTTATATCCGTAAATTCATTTTGTCAAGCGGCTTGATTTACATAAATAAAATGTATTTCAACTCGGTAAATCGTAACGTGGAGGTCTGTTATGAAAAAGAAAAATTACTTGATGTGGTGCTTTAGTTTATTGATAATTGGAGTTGCAACAATAATTTTGGCAGGTTCAAATATTATGGGAATAGAATTGCCCGATATCGCTGTAAGAATAATAGGTATCGTGGATTTGATTGCTTTTCCTGTTTTGGCTTATACTACCATTAAAAAAATAAAGAAAGACCAAAATTAAACTTCACATTTATCAAGCGATAAAATTTACATAAATAAAATCAATAACAGGCATACATAACCAATGTATTTGCAGCTTGATAAATCGTGATTGGGTGAGGTAAAGACAGTGAAAGCTGATATAATTGTCAAAAGCATAATATTCAACCGAAATCTCGGCAAGGTTCTTCTCATTCAGAGAAGCGATAATGACCCTACCGGTGCGAATACTTGGGAGAACGCAGGAGGGAATATTGAGTATGGAGAAATACCCGAAGAAGCGATGAAGAGAGAAATAATGGAAGAAACAGGTATTGCAGAAGTTACAATAGAGCGGGTTGCTTATGTGACCCTTGTGAATGCGGAAGAACCCTATTTAATTATTGCTTATCTTTGTGAAACTCAAACGGAAATTGTGACTTTGAGTAATGAACATCAAGCGTTTATATGGGCGGATAAAGACGAGTGCAGGAATATGCTGCCCAAAGCAATTCTTGACGATTTTGAAAAGCACAAAATCTTTGAATATATTTGTGACATTAAAAATCAAATATAATTTTATAAAGTTAAAATAATTTAAAAAATAGATTTATCCTCTGAAAGGACTGGTAAAATGTCTTTATTTAATTTAGGTGAAAAGGCGTATCTTATGCTTGCGGACGGCAGGGTGTTCGAGGGTCAAAGCTTCGGCGCGAAAGGCACGTCTTTCGGCGAGATAGTTTTCGCAACGAGCATGACGGGCTATGAGGAGACCCTCTCCGACCCAAGCTACTACGGACAGATAGTCACCCAGACGTTCCCGCTTATTGGAAACTACGGCGTGAACGACACGGACTATGAGTCCAACACCTTGGTGGTAAGCGGCTATGTGGTTCGGGAGTGGTGCAATGCTCCCTCAAATTTCCGCTGCGAGGGGAACGTGGACGAGTTCCTGAAAAAGCACAATATTATCGGCATACATTCAATAGACACCCGCTGTCTCACGAGAATTATCCGTGAGCACGGCGTTATGAACGGCGTTATCACCACGGAGAACGTCCACGAGAAAAAAGAGGAGTTCCTGAAAAAGATAAACGAGTTCAAAATTGTGAACGCAGTAAAGTCTGTCACTGTCAAGGAGCAGGAATTCTTTAAGGCGGACGAGCCGAAGTACCACGTTGCTTTGTTTGATTTCGGGTATAAATTCAACATCAGACGTGAGCTTTTAAAGCGCGGCTGCAATGTAACGGTAGTCCCGGCGGACACAACGGCGGAGCAGGTAAAGGCTCTGAATCCCGATGGCATAATGCTTTCAAACGGTCCCGGCGACCCTGCGGAAAATACAGATATTATTGAAAATCTGAAAGAGATAAACAAGCTTGGCATACCCACATTCGGTATTTGCTTGGGACACCAGCTTACCGCTCTTGCAAACGGCGCACGCACCGAAAAGCTGAAATACGGTCACAGAGGGGCAAATCAGCCTGTTGACGATATCAGGCTGGACAAGACCTTTGTTACTTCTCAGAACCACGGCTACGCAGTTGTGAGCGACAGCATTTCCCCCAACGTGGGAGAAGTCTCCCACAAAAACTCTAACGATCAAACCTGCGAGGGCGTGAGATATAAGAATTTCCCATGCTTCACGGTACAGTTCCACCCAGAGGCTTGCGGAGGTCCTCACGATACAGCGTACCTTTTTGACGAGTTTATTGATATGATCAAGAAAAATAAGGAGGACAACTGAAATGCCGTTAAGAAAAGATATAAAAAAAGTCCTCGTCATCGGCTCGGGACCCATCATTATCGGACAGGCAGCCGAATTTGACTATGCGGGAACGCAGGCTTGCCGAGCGCTGAAGCAGGAAGGTCTGGAGGTAGTACTCATCAACTCGAACCCTGCGACGATAATGACCGACAAGGCTATGGCGGACAAGGTGTACATTGAACCGCTTACCCTTGACGTGGTGAAAAAAATAATCGAAATTGAAAAGCCTGACAGCGTTTTGTCTACACTTGGCGGACAGACCGGTCTGACCCTTTCAATGCAGCTTGCGGAGTGCGGCTTCTTGGACGAGCAGGGCGTAAAGCTTCTTGGCGCAAATCCCGAAACTATACACAAAGCCGAGGACAGACAGGCTTTCAAGGACACTATGGAAAAAATAGGCGAGCCATGCAT
>CAMWRN010000020.1 GCA_947176675.1 uncultured Clostridia bacterium
ATTTTATGAAAATAATATGCAAAAAAATACCGGCAAAAACACAGGCGGGAGCGTGCCAATGCAGGCTGTCCCCACCATGCGATCAATATAAAATATTTTGGGGGTACACAAATGGACAAACACGGGATACTGCGGGAATATTTTGGTCACACCGCGTTCAGGAACGGTCAGGAGGAGCTGATCGACAATATTCTTGCGGGCAGGGACGTGCTGGGGATAATGCCCACGGGCGCGGGAAAATCAATATGCTATCAGGTTCCCGCTTTGGCGATGAACGGTGTGACCGTTGTGGTCTCGCCGCTCATTTCGCTTATGACCGATCAGGTGGCGGCTTTGGTTGAGTCGGGCGTAAAGGCGGCTTACATAAACAGCTCTTTGACCTATCCCCAGTACTGCGAGGTTTTCCGCAGGGCGCGGGAGGGACGCTACAAGATAATCTACGTCGCCCCCGAACGTCTCCTCACGGAGGAATTCCTTTCCCTTTCGGAATCGCTGGAAATATCCATGCTCACCGTGGACGAGGCGCACTGCGTTTCCCAGTGGGGACAGGATTTCCGTCCCAGCTATCTCAAGATCGTCGAGTACGTCAGGGCGCTTTCACACCGCCCCGTGGTGAGCGCGTTCACCGCCACGGCTACGGGAGAAGTCCGTGAGGACATCGGGCAGATGCTGGAGCTGAACGATCCGTTTGTTATCACCACGGGCTTTGACAGGAAAAACCTGTATTTCGGAGTGCTTCGCCCATCGGACAAATTTTCGGAGCTTGCTAAGATTATCCGCCGAAACGGCGACAGAACGGGCATTGTGTACTGCCTTACCCGAAAGACCGTTGAGGAGGTCTGCGAAAAGCTCTGCTCGTCGGGCGTGGCGGCGACAAGATATCACGCGGGACTTTCCGACGCGGAGCGGCGTGCCAATCAGGAGGACTTCATCTGCGACCGCAGAACAGTTATGATCGCCACAAACGCTTTCGGCATGGGTATTGACAAGTCCAACGTGTCTTATGTGGTGCACTACAATATGCCGAAAAATATCGAGGGCTACTATCAGGAGGCAGGACGCGCGGGCCGTGACGGAGAGTCTGCGGAATGCATACTTCTGTACAGCGGTCAGGACGTGCGCACAAACCGTTTCCTTATAGAAAATTGCAGCGATGATAATCCCGAAATGACCGAGGAAATGCGCGCCGAGGTAAGAGAGCGGGACTTGCAGCGTCTCAAGGAGATAACCTTCTACAGCACAACGTCGGGCTGTCTGAGGGAATATATCCTGCGCTATTTCGGGGAGCGTTCACCCTCCTACTGCGGGAACTGCTCAAATTGCAGCGCCAACTTCGAGACGGTGGATATTACCGTCGAGGCGCAGAAAATAGTGTCCTGTGTGTACCGCGTGAATGCTTCCGGAAGAAGCTTCGGGCGCACCATGATCGCGGATATTCTGAACGGCAGCAAGCGTGAACGCGTTATAAGCTTTGGCTTTGACAAGCTTTCCACCTACGGTATCATGTCCGACATGACTCAGAAAAGAATTGTGAAAATGATAGATTTTCTTATAGACAACGAGTGGCTGGCTCTGGACGGCGAGTACTCCGTGGTAAAGACTACGCCAAAGTCCGCGGAGATAGTCCGCGACAGGGTAACGGTGGAAATGAAGCTTGAAAAGGAAGCTCCCGCCGAGAGAAAAATTATTATCGATCACGGAGTGAACGAGGGTCTGTTCGTGGAACTTCGAAAGATGAGAAGCGAGTTCGCCGCCGCGGAGAAGGTTCCCGCCTACATAATTTTTTCCGACTCAGCCTTAAAGGATATGTGCCGAAAGCTTCCGGTTACCGAGGAGGAATTCCTTTCGGTGTCAGGCGTGGGAAAGAAAAAAGCGGAGCGGTACGGCGAGGTGTTCTGCACGTTCATAGAGCAGTACGCCTCCGAGCACCCCGAAATAAGATCGGTTGGTACTGCGGTTAAACTGTGACATTTATAAATATAAAAACGGACGCTATCAAATGCGTCCGTTTTTATATTCATTTTAAAGTGCAGAAAAATTACTTAATGGTAGTGATGTCCGAACCGAACCACTTGGTCGAAATTTCCTCAACCTTTCCGTCTGCTTTCATTTCGGAAAGAATTCTCTGAACCTCATCGCGAAGAGCCTGATCGCCCTTGCGGAAACCTATAGCGTATTCCTCGGGAGAAAGTCCGTCGGGGAGGACGGTGTAGTCTTTACCGGAAGTGGATATCTCGTAGTTTGCAACAACGCTGTCAAGGAAAACCGCGTCAACAAGGTCGAGATCGAGCTGCTGGAGACACTCAACGTTGGTGGCAAGCTCAGTGGCAGTAATGTTCAGTCCCGACTCGTTAAGGATAGTCTGAGCCGTAGAACCGCTCTGAACAGCAACAGCCTTGCCGTCGAGATCTGCCTGTGTAGCGATCTCGCTGTCAGTCTTAACAACAAAAATCATATCGTTCTTCATGTAGGGATCGGAAAGATTCATGATCTCCTGTCTTTCATCGTTAATAGAAAGACCGTTCCATATGCAGTCGATTTTTCCCGCATTAAGATCCTGCTCCTTAGTATCCCAGTCAACAGGCTGCTTCACAAGCTCAACGCCCAGACGACTGCAAACCTCTTCAGCAAGGTCGATATCAAAGCCGACAATGTTGTCCTGCTCGTCGGTAAAGCCCATGGGCTTGAATGTAGCGTCAAGACCGAGAACAAATTTGCCGGAATCAAGAACATTCTGGAGAGACTTGTCATCGCTCGCTGCATCAGCTGAACTGTCGTCGGCAACGCCGTCAACTGCACCGTCAGCAGAGGTCTCTGTAGTAGTATCGCCGTTTCCGCCATCGGACGAACAGCCTGCCAGCAGCATTGCGGGAGCAAGAGCCAGAGCCGCAAGCGCTTTAATAAAATTCTTTTTCATAAAATAAACTTCCTTTCAGAGATTTTGTTTGCTTTAGTATAATAGCACAACCTTACGGTAAAGTAAATACCTGAAAGAAATGTTTGGCGTTTTAGAGACTGTATCAAAGGTTTCGTCAAAATTTTTGTACAAAAACACCACGTCTGAAGAGGACGATTTATTATTTTTTCTTTTTTTTGGAAACTATACCCGCAATTACTGCGCCGACGATGAGTACAGCTGCTACGGCAATTATTATAATGTATGTTGCAGCGGATACATTTCCCGTGGCGGGATTTACTGAGGCCAGAAGAGTAAACGGCATGGAAAAATTCTCCTTTCCCGATTGATTTTGTATTATTATATCACATTTCCGCAGAAATTTCAACAGCTTTTGCAGAAATCAGTTTGGGAGGATAAATCCCAATTTATCCGAAAACTTATTTTGCATGATAAGTCTGTCACTGAAAATCTTTATGCGACTTTTTGTAAAAGATTAAAATCTTTTTGTAAAATATACTTGACAAACAGTAAAATATATGGTATTATGTGTCCTAAGGAGGCGGTAAGGTGGCAAAAAATTTGAAATTAAAATCCGCAAGAGCGGCAATGGATATGTCTCAGCAGGCGCTTGCCGAGAAAGTCGGGGTCTCCCGCCAGACCGTAAACGCTATCGAAAAGGGGGACTACAATCCCACTCTTAATTTGTGCATTGCCATATGCAAAGCACTGGGTAAAACGCTGGACGAGGTTTTCTGGGGCGAATGATTAAATCTGTGAAAGGAAGATCTGATATGTCTGAAAAAAAAGAAAAAGAAGTCTTTGATTATAACGAAAAGATCGTTGCGGACGAAATGCAGCGGGCGTTAAGCTTTGAGCTGGAACATAAATATATGCGACTGTGGTACGTTCTTGTTTCGCTTACAATGCCTGTAACGCTGATGATTTTCAGCGATCCCGACGGTGTACCCGCCGCAATACCGGATTCAATGCAGATAATGACGCTGATACAATACGGCATAATGTACTTTTGTTTGTCGCTTTACAATATCCGTGCATCGAAAAAAGGCGTATTGGATTCGTTCTCCATGTGGCAGAAGGGCGGCAAGGGACTGCTGTGGTTTGTCGGTTTTCTGAATTTCTACTGTCCTATGAATCCGATATTAAGATATTTTATTGACAAGGCGGACGAGACAGAGGTCATACGCTCATATATGCCGTTTTTTATTGTATGGTTCTGCTTGGGTATCACGTACTACATAATAAGCTCATACAGCGTATATCTTAACAAAAAAGTCCGCGAACAAATCGCCGCGGACGAGGAAGAATCCGAAAACAACGATAATTAAGAAAGGAAAATGATCATGAAAATCTCAAACACAAACCTGATAACCGAAGAGGTAAAGCTTGACGAAAGACAGAAAGCCATAATAGGGGAAATATCCACCGGCTGCATACGCCTGTGGTATGCGCTGAATATTACTGTAACAATGTTTGCGGCGATATTTGCGCTTTCGGGTGTGATAACCATCGGCAGAATTTTCGTCATGGCGGTGCTTGCCATTTACTTTGCGATAACTTTTTTGTGCCTGTCGGTGTTCAATATAAAATCTGCGGCAAAGGGCGTGCTTACCGAATTTATGGGAGTAAAGCTTAACGGCAGAGGAATCGGAGCAACGTTTCTTATATATGCGGCTGCTATGGTAATTATTGTACGCGAATACATGGCAGGAAACAGCTTTTTCTCACATTTCGGCATGGCGGGAATAATCTTTTTCGGGATTGTTCTTGCTGTGGGGATCGTGTATAACATCATTCTCCTTTACTGCCGGAAGAAGAACAAGTCTGTTAATGAAGAAAGCGAGGAGGAATAATTATGGCAAACAACAAGGAGCAGAGCAAGGATCTGTTTGACGAAAGCAGTCTTGACGAAATGCAGAAGGCGGAAAACTACAGAATAGGCTTCAGGCTGTTCAAGGCATGCTACTGGTTCATGTATTTTTTCTCAATGTACATTTTTGTAGCCGCTGTGAATATGGAAAACACCATTTTTACGGTATGCGGGATAACAGCCATGGCGGCTGCGTCAGTATTCCATATAATTTATTCCGCGCTGGTATCCGCGAAAGGCGTTATGAATATAAAATATGCGGAGGCAATGTCTAAGCCGTATACATCTGCTGTATATACTATTTGTATAATTCTGTTCGGCTTCGTTACCCTTACGGGCAGTCACCCTATTGCGTTTCTTATGATATCTATACCGTATGTAATGGTTATCTGCGACTGCATTTTCGCGAAGCGGAATATGCGCGTCCTTGAAAAAATGCTGAAAGATGACAGTGAGGAGGAATAACCATGGAAAACAAAAATATCGAAAATAACAAGCAGATGGATACCTACGACAAGATACTGCCCGAGGCGGGCAACGGAGGTCTTTCAGTGAAAGCGGTCTGGACGAAATGCAGAGATCAGTGAGCCGCGAGGTTGGCTTCAGGCTTTTCCGCACGTTTTTCTGGATAATTTATCTTTTTTCGGCGTTTATGCTTATGGCGGCTGCCGCCCTTGAAAGTGTGCCGTTTACAGCCATAAGCGCAGGACTTATGGCATTGTGTACAGTTTTCTACCTTATTTACGCGGCAAGGATTTCCTCAAAGGGAGCATTGAACCGTAAATTTGCGGAAAGTATGTCCAAAAAATATGTTATGTTTTTCGGAATATTTATGCTAGTGGTATGGCTGTTTAAATTTTTGGTCAAGAAAGGTACAAATTTTGAAGTGGTCGCGATTTGGGCAAATATAGCGGTTATGTATATCGGAAATTATTTTTGCTCCAAGCGGAATATGAAAGTCCTTGAAAAAATGCTAAAAGATGACAGTGGGGAGGAATAATCATGGAAAATAATGAATACAACGTTATTGAAAAAGAGCAGAGGGATACTTACGACAAGTTTTTCGGGGGCAGAGGAAACAACATTTTCAGCGAGAGCGGTTTTGACGAAATGCAGAAAGCAAGGAATTACGAGATCGGCTTCAGGATATTCCGTGTGTTTTTCTGGGCGGTGTACTTTATGGCGACAGCGGTCATGGCAGCGGCTATAGCGGTAAAAAGTACTCTTGTACTGGTTATCGGAAGTGCTTTTATGGCTGTGTGCGATCTTTTTTACCTTTTGTATGCGGCGAAGGTATCTTCACTGGGAGTTATGAATCTTGATTTTGCAAAGCGGATGTCGCAAAAATCGATCCTGATCGTATATATATTTGTGGGTGTCGTTTGGATAATGAATCTATTCTTAGGTTCTGCGACGGCAGCTGCCGCGATAATGATGATACTGCTGTCAATACTTTACATAGGTTTATATATCTGTGCAAAGCGAAACATGAAAGTCCTTGAAAAAATGCTGAAAGATGACAGTGACAGCGGCGAGAAATAGCAAAATACGGGATACCGCGTTTTGACGGTACCCCGTATTTTCTATTTAAGTATGCATTGAAGCAGCGGCGCGAATACCGCGAAGCCCAGTCCTATAAGGAGCTGCTTTCCCGTCAGCGGAACGGTGCAGAATATCACCTGGAGCCACGGCAGATACAGAGCTGCAAATATCACCGCCACCGATACCATTACCGCAAGGATAAGCTTTTTATTGTTTCCGTAGGGGACGGTAAAAATATTTTTCCGTTCCGATTTGCACTCGAACACATGGAACAGCTGGGACATCACCAGTGTGAACAAAGCCGCCGTCCGTGCCGCGGGAACACTTCCCGTCAGAACATTTATTGCTGTAAAGCTTCCCAGTGTGCAGAGTCCGATAAGCACTCCGCGGAAAATTATCTTCTGCATCAGACCGTCCGAGAAAAAGCTTTCGTCCGAGCTGCGGGGAGGCTTTTTCATATTCTCCTTTTCGGGAGGTTCAACGCCCAAGGCAATGGCGGGAAGTCCGTCCGTGACAAGATTTACCAGCAATATCTGGGTGGGCAGCAGCACCATTGGCATACCCATTATAATTCCCAGAAACATTGTCAGCACCTCGCCGATATTGCAGCTGAGAAGATAGCGGACAAATTTTCTTATGTTGGCATAAACTCCCCGCCCCTGCTCCACTGCGCCCACAAGAGTGGCGAAGTTGTCGTCCAGAAGAACAACATCGGCGGCTTGCTTTGTAACGTCCGTTCCCGTTATGCCCATTGAAACTCCGATAGAAGCCTCCTTTACCGCGGGAGCGTCGTTTACGCCGTCGCCCGTCATGGTGACTATGTCTCCCCGTTTCTTGAACGCGCGGACTATCCTGAGCTTGTCGGCAGGATTTACACGTGCGAAAACCGCTGTCCTGCCGATAACATCGTCAAGCTCCATATCGGACATTTTCGCAAGCTCCGCACCCGTGAAAACAAGGTCGCCCTCGTGCATTATTCCCGCCTGTTTTGCAACGGCGGCGGCGGTGTTCTTGTGGTCGCCCGTTATCATTACAGTCCTGATGTGCGCATTTCTGCAAAGCTTTACAGCCTGTTTCGCTTCGGGGCGCGGCGGGTCAAGCATACCCTCCAGACCAAGGAATATCATTCCCCCGTCCGCAGCGGACGAGTTGTCGGTATCCGAGCCGTTCAGGTCTTTTTTGCATAGAGCAAGCACCCGCAGAGCCTTTTCGGTCATGCGGTCGTTTGCGGCAAGTATCTCACGCCGTCTCGAAGCCGTAAGCGGAACAGCTCCGCTGTCGGTGAGGACGAATCCGCACTTGTCAAGGATAACGTCCACAGAGCCTTTTGTGTAAGCTGTCCTGCCGCCTGCCTCGCGGTATATGACCGTCATGCATCGGCTTTCGCTGTCAAATGGTATTTCGTCCAGTTTTTTTCTGTCGGACAGCTTTTCGGCAGTGATATCTCCCTTAGCCGCAGCAATAAGCAGCGCGGCTTCGGTGGGATCGCCGGTCACCGTCCACTCGCCGCCTGCGGTTAGCCTGCCCCGCTCTCTCGCGGAAATATTCTTTTTTGTGCTTATCGCCGCACTTGTGCAGAGCGTTCCGCATATCAGAGTCTCTTTTAGAACTGTGTCCGCGGCAGGATTGACGTGGTTTCCGCCGCAGGTTATCTCTCCAGCGATCTTGTAGCCGCTTCCCGAAAAGTCGTACTCCCTGCCGTTATTCGCAGTATTTCCCGAACAGTAAGCTTTTGTGACGGTCATTTTATTTTCGGTAACAGTGCCTGTCTTATCGGTGCAGATGACCGAAGCGCAGCCCAGCGTTTCAACGGAATGAAGCTTGTGGACAAGAGCGTTTTTCTTTAACATTCTGCTGACTGCAAGGGCGAGAGCGATGGTAACTGTAGCGGGAAGACCCTCGGGAATAGCCGCAATGGCAATGGTGATTCCTGTCATGAGCATATCGAAAGCAGGCTCGCCGCGGAGTATTCCCGCTCCCGCAACGATAACGCAAACAACGAGACATATTACTGCAATGACCTTTCCCAGTTCGGCAAGACGTTTCTGAAGCGGAGTAAGCTCGTCTTCTATCTCAGTGAGCATTCCGGAGATCTTTCCCATTTGAGCGTTTATGCCCGTGGCGATGACGCGCGCTTCCGCCGCACCTTTTGTGACTACCGTTCCGCTGTATACAATGTTTGATTTACCTATGGAATTGTCCTCATCGGAGGCGCTGCCGACTTCTTTTGAAACACCGGCAGATTCACCGGTGAGAATACTTTCCTCCGCAAAAAGTCCCTTGGCTTCAAGCAGTACCGCGTCGGCGGGAACTTTGTCTCCCGCTTCGAGTCTGATAATATCTCCGGGAACAAGCTCCGCAGCGGGAACGGAGGTGAGAACGCCGTCCCGATAGCATTTAGCCGATGGGGCGGTCATGCTTTTCAGGGCGATAAGTGTCTTTTCGGTCTTGTACTCCTGAATGAATCCTAAGACCGCGTTGAGCAATACTATTATAATAATTGTTACCGCATCATAGACCTCACCCAGAAAGAAAGAAACCACAGTTGCCGCAAGGAGTATCATTATCATTACATCGCGGAACTGTCCCAGAAAAATTTTCAGGGGACGGGTTTTTTTCTCCTTTGCGAGAGTATTTTCGCCGTACTTTTTAAGGCGTTCACCGGCTTCGGAAGAAGACAATCCCTTTTCGGGGGAGGAGTATGGCTTATCAAGCTTATCGAGAATTTCAAGCATAAGAATACCTCGTTTACAAAGAAAATATCGGGAGCGTTATCTTGTCCGTTAAATAATATTCGGACAGGCGGAAAAATAGAACGCGGGATTTTTGCGGAAGTGAATTTTAATGTAACACATCATATGACAGGACACTTATGGAAAAGTTTCGTCCGCCTTTTCAAAGTGAAAAGTGCATATCGTTCAAAACGATGAAGAGGGTAAGAAATGCTGTAGCATTTATCACCTATAGTGCATTAAATCAAAGATTAACGTTTCCAATTGATTTCCGTATTTTTTCTTGAAATATGTTGATTATTCCTTAAAAACATGGTATAATTATCTGTATATTTATTTTGTTTGAAAGGACTGTCTGAAATGAAAAAGGAACTGCCGAAGCTTTATGAGCCAAAGGAAGTTGAGGATAAAATATACAAATTCTGGATGGACAACGAATGCTTCAAGGCGGCGCGCGATCCCGCGAAAAAGCCGTATACTATCGTTATCCCCCCTCCGAATATCACGGGACAACTCCATATGGGTCACGCCCTTGACGAGACCTTGCAGGATATTCTTATCCGTTGGAAAAGAATGTGCGGATACTCCGCACTGTGGCTGCCCGGTACTGACCATGCTGCTCTTGCTACTGAAGTAAAAATTGTTGACGCAATGGCTAATGAGGGACTTACCAAGGAATCCCTCGGACGTGAAAAATTTATGGAGCGCGCTTGGGCTTGGAAAGAGCAGTACGGCGGCAGAATCGTTGAACAGCTTAAAAAGCTTGGTTCGTCCTGCGACTGGTCAAGAGAACGTTTTACTATGGACGAAGGCTGCTCCAAAGCTGTCAAAGACGTGTTTATAAAGTATTACGAAAAGGGACTTATCTACCGCGGCGAGAGAATGATAAACTGGTGTCCGCACTGCGAGACAGCTTTGTCCGACGCGGAGGTTATTTTCGAGGAACAGTCTGGGCATTTCTGGCATATCCGCTATCCTTTCAAGGACGGAAGCGGCTATGTTGAGCTTGCAACAACACGTCCCGAGACCCTGCTTGGCGATACTGCCGTTGCAGTAAATCCCAATGACGACCGCTACAAAAATATTATCGGCAAAACCCTTGTTCTGCCTTTGGTTGGACGTGAAATTCCCGTTGTTGCGGACGATTACGTTGAAATGGATTTTGGTACAGGCGTTGTAAAGATAACTCCCGCACACGACCCCAACGACTTTGAGGTGGGTAAACGTCATAATTTGGAAGTAATCAGCGTTATGACAGACGACGCGAAAATTATCGCCGATTACCCCAAATATGCGGGCATGGACAGATACGAGGCAAGAAAGGCTATTGTTGCCGACCTTGAAAAAGAGGGCTTCTTAATCAATGTTGAGGAGCACGTTCACAACGTTGGAACCTGTCAGAGATGTCACACCACTGTTGAGCCTAAGGTCTCCACACAGTGGTTCGTTAAAATGCAAGAGCTTGCAAAGCCTGCTATTGACGCAGTTAAAAACGGCGAGACAAAATTCGTCCCCGAAAGATTCGATAAGATTTATTTCAACTGGTTGGAAAATATCCGCGACTGGTGCATTTCCCGCCAGATATGGTGGGGACACCGCATACCCGCGTTCTACTGCGACGAGTGCGGCGAAATGATCGTTACAAAGGAAAATTCCGTTAAGTGTTCCAAATGCGGAAAGGAAATGCGTCAAGATCCCGATACCTTAGATACATGGTTCAGCTCTGCGCTGTGGCCGTTCTCAACGCTTGGCTGGCCCGAGGAAACGGAGGACTTAAAGTATTTTTACCCCACAAGCACACTTGTTACCGGCTATGACATCATCTTTTTCTGGGTAATCAGAATGATGTTCAGCGGCATTGAAAATACAGGCAAACCGCCTTTTGACACCGTTCTTATCCACGGCTTGGTACGTGACTCGCAGGGACGGAAGATGTCCAAATCTCTCGGCAACGGTATAGACCCGCTGGAGGAGATCGATAAATACGGCGCAGATGCTCTCCGCTTTATGCTTGCAACGGGCAATTCCCCCGGAAACGATATGCGCTATATAGAAGAAAAAGTAAAGGCTTCACGTAACTTTGCAAACAAGCTTTGGAACGCTTCCCGCTTTATAATGATGAACCTCCCCGACGATTTCAAGCTGAACGGTTTGCCGTCCAACCTTAACATTGAGGACAAGTGGATAATAAGCAAGTTCAATACTCTTGCAAAAGAGGTCAATGAAAACCTTGAAGCGTTTGAACTTGGCGTTGCTGTCGCTAAGTTGTACGACTTTATTTGGGACGTTTACTGCGACTGGTACATTGAGCTTACCAAACCTCGTATCTCGGCAGGTGGCGAAACTGCCGAGACTGCACAGGCTGTCCTTGTTTGGGTAATGCAGGGTATGCTGAAGCTGCTTCACCCGTTCATGCCGTTTGTTACGGAGGAAATCTGGTCGGCTGTTTCGGACAGCGAAGTACCGTGTATTCTGTCCGAGTTCCCGCAGTATGACGAAAAGCTGACCTTTGCCGACGAGGAAAAGCAGTTCGAGAAAATCATCGCGGCAATTCGGGGCATAAGAAACCGCCGCGCAGAAATGAACGTACCGCCATCCAAAAAAGCGGCTCTTCACATAGAGACTGCGGACGCTGATATTTTTGAGCATGGCAAGCTTTTCTTTGAGAGACTGGCTTCGGCTTCATCGGTTGAAATTGCGGCAAAGATAGATATGCCTGACGCTGTAACTGTTGTTACGGACAGCGCAAGAATTTTCATTCCCATGGACGAGCTTGTTGACAAGGAAAAGGAGCTTTCACGTCTTAACAAGGAAAAGGCGGCGGTGCAAAAGGACATCGACTTCTCCTCAAACAAGCTGAACAATCAAGGCTTTGTTGCAAAAGCTCCCGCCCAGCAGGTAGAGGCTGAAAAGGCTAAGCTTGCAAAGGCGCAGGAGAAAATGGCTAAGATCGAGCAGTCCATTGCGGCGCTCAGCTGATGTTTCAATAAAATTGTTTCCTGATAAAATATAAATGCCGTAAGCACACAGCTTGCGGCATTTATTATTTGCGTAAATTTATTTTACAGCTTAGATTTATTCCTTGTGTTTTTATACCAAACGTCTATCTCGGTTCTGTCGGGAAACTCAAACCTTTTTCCGAATATCAAAATTACTTTTGCTCTCATTACAATTTCCTTTTCGGATTCAGACCCTCCACCTGTTTCCGCAGCTCTGACATATGGCTTCGGTGTGAGTTCTTGTTTTGGTTTTCATCCTGCTGTTTGTAACAGCAGGAATGATAAGTATAAGTCCGCAGGTGCATACGGCAAGCAGTATCCACATTGCCCAGCCTAAACAGCCGCGGTGTTTGGTTTTTGTTTCGGTTTCTGTGATTGCTTGAACGGTAACGTATTCCGAGCCGCATTTCGGGCATCTCATAAAAGCTCCCCCTTCTCAAATTTCAAATATCATGACCGACAGATTTAAAACTGCCTTTGATATATATTATACATCATATAATATACAATTGCAATACCTATTTGTAAATTTTTAAATTTATAAATAATTCGGGAAGTCCCGTCCTGCCGTGGCAGGGGACTTCCCGAAAGCTTTATATAAGCTTATTTCCGCATTCTGCGCAGAATTTTGCTGTAGGACTTGTTATTCTCGCTCCGCATTGATCGCAGAATTTGATTTTTATTTCAGCGGGTGCAGCAGGTTCTGCTTCGGTCGTTTTCTCCTCTTCTTCAAAAACAGGCTCGGCGATATCATCAGGTGTAACAGGCGTATTAGGTTCTGCCTGACGGTACTCGGCCTCGTAATCGGCATGATCATTATGACCGGACTGTGTTTCTTCTGTTTCGGAAACTACAGTTACCACAGGTTTGTCAACAGCAGGTGCAGTCGCCGGTGCGGACATAGCCGCCGCTTGGATCGCTTTTTCCTGAACAGCGTTTTCAAGAAGCTCTTTCATATGCTCAGCCGAACGTCTGTCGTGAATGAAGCTTACCAGCGCGGTAAGAGTTTTTGCAACGTTTTCGATAACGTCCTTTTTGAGAGCATTGGGCAGTTCACTGGAATCGCCGTTTTTCTCCACCGCCGTAAGTACGGAATTCATCAGAGTTTTCTTTGCCTGGAAGGACGCGATGTCATCTACCTTAATACGCTTCATAACGCCCCTGTTGAAGATGTACAGATATTCAGTGGTCATCGTGAAGCTGTCGCCTCCGTTGCCCTCGTGAATGAGAATAGGCAGCTCGTATCTTCCTACAGAAACATAGGTATTACAAGCGTTTTCGTACTTAGTCAGGAACAGTCCCGTCATTCCGGGAACAGCCAGATGTACCGCATTTATACCGTATTCCGCCATATCTCCGGTAAGGTGGCTGATGTACTCTCTCTGCTCGTGCTCTTTCAGGGAAGCGATATGCGCATCGAGAGCATCGATGTACTTGCTCTTTGCGGTTTCGTCCAACGGCATTGTATTGATTCGCCTGATAAGCTCGCCCGACTTTTTGGCGGAAAGTTCGCTGATATTTCCGCAAAGCTCACGTATTTCACGGTCTGCAATATCTGCTATAGCAGACTCAGCGATCCTGTTGTATTTTTCCTTGAGGTAATCAGGACCTGCATACTCTCCGATCTTTATCTGTGCTTGAATAAGCTGTTCCTTGTTCATGGATTCAATATCCGTGATGTAGGAATCCAGCGCTGCGGTATGGAGAGCAGTTATTCTATCGTCAATGCGCGCTGCATATGGAGCGATCTTTTCCGGGTCGAAGCCCTCCTCGGAAAGGCGCGCTCTTACGCTTTCCGCCTGCTCAAAGCTGTAAGACTCTATATCTCCGCAGATCTCCTCGATAGCCTGATCTTCAAGGATATTTTCTCTTTCATCGGCAGCGGAAATGCTTTCCTCGTAAAGCGTCTCACCGATCTCATAGCGTTTTTCCTCAGCGGTTTTTCTGAACGCCTCCACCTCTTCGGAGTTCATGGAAGCAACATCTGAAATTATCTTTCTGTACGCTTCAAGCTTGATAGCGTCTATCCTGTTGTTGATAGCTGTAATATATTCGTCGCAAATATCATTGTACCGTTCATCGTCAAGAATACGGGTCTTGAGCTTTTCAAGGACTTCGATATCCGCGTCGTCGATGCCCGCGCAGAGTCTGTCAAGTTCGAGAACAAGAAGCTCCTGCTCTCTTTCGGTAATCTTTCTGTAGTAAACGTCGGTAAATTCCTTGTCGTACTTTTCGTCCGCAAGCTTTTCTTTAAGCTCGTCAAGCTCAGTCTGCTCCATGGAGAATATGTATTTGCAAAGCTCTGCAAGCTCGGAGTTTTTCAGCTCGCAGTCACGCTGTGTGATCTTGTCAAGATACTTTGAAACAAGCTGTTCGTCGAATTCTTTTTCTGTTCCTGTAATTTTGCCGCGGAGTATGACAAGGTCGTCCTGAGACATATTGTCTATGTCCGCGCACATTTCGATAAGCTCCTCGTCCAGAAGCTCCTGACGGCGTTTTTCCACTAAAAGGACATAAGGAGCGAGTATATCGTCACTGAAAAGCTTGCTTTCAATTGCGGAGCTCATCTTTTCAAGCTGCTCGGCAGTGGCAAAATCAACGCCTTCAAAAGTTCTTGCCGCTTCGTTTATCTCGTAATTGTTAAGAGCCTCCGTAACCTTTTTAACAAGCGGGAGCGTAAGTCTCTTTGGGAAATCACTGTCTTTCAGAGTAGTTATAAGTCCCGACAGCTTTTCCTTGCTGAAGGATTCAAAACCGTCAACAAGGCCGTACAGCTTGGTTCTGATATTTTTCTCCTTGATCTCTTCCACCTTGTTTTTGTAGTATGCGGAGATCGTGCTGTCGTATCTGTCGGAATCCAGTTTTGCGGCAACGCCGTCAAGCTGCTCATCGCTCATATTCTCGGAGCTTTCCAGCATTCTTTCGATCTCGGTGGTCTGCGCCGCGGAAAAGGCGTCCTTGATCTTTGCTGCAAAAGGTTTAAGCACCGCTTCGGGGTAATCTTCACCGATTATCTTCTTTTTGAATTCAATGATCTCGTCAAGGCTCATGATCGGCAGCTTGAGGCACTTTTGCTCCAGAACCGCGGACTGAACATTGTTCATGGCCAGCTTGACCTTGAGCTTGTATTTTGATTTTGTGGAGTCGTCAAGAGTGGTGTTCTCGATATGCTCGTCAAGAGCATTAAGCTCCGATTCGTTCAGTGCGGAAAGATTTTCGCACAGATCCTGAACGTAAGCTTCGTTTTTCACTGCAAGCTGCATTTCTTCGGGAGTATCGAACAGAGTGCCGTTGAATGTCCTGCGCTCCTTGTCGAGTATCTCCATACGCTGTTCAAGTTCGTCTATGCACTCGCGGTTGGAAAGTCCGTACTTGTCGATAACTTTTCCCACCTGCTCTTTGAGTATGCGGGATTCCTCGTATCCTGCGCAGAAGCGTCCCTGCTCATCAAAGTTTTCGTCAAGCAGATACGCGCCGAGAACAACATTTTCCATCTCGTCCTCCGACAGCGGAGCGACTTTCCAGAACTCTGCGATGGCAGCGAGGTTTTCTGCTTCATCGGGATATTCTTTATTTGCAAAGTAAAAAACTCGGTAGTCGGCAGGTCTGTGAGAAAGCAGCTCCGACACAAGGAATTTCTCTTCTTCAGCTGTGTAATTTCCAAGCTCAAGCCTGCGGATATTTTCGTTATAAAACCCAGCGTCTCCTGCGGAGTATTCGATTTTTTCGGGGTACTCCTCATTCACAGCCGCAAGGAAAGCGAGCTTTATGCAGTCCACGTCACCGTTTCCGCAGCTTGTTCCAAGCGAAGCAAGTTTTTCCTCAATGTCCGAACTGTTGAGGATCGGAGAATAATATTTCCGTGCAAATTCTTCCTTTGAAAGCTTTATGCCGTTTTTCGCCAAAGCGGCGGCAGTAAGGTCAAGCAGGAAATCAATTGCGGAAAATTCGTAGCCGCAGATGTCCAGTATCTCAGCGTTCTCGGAAAGAAGCTTTGTGATATTGTTTATTCTCTCGAAGAACAGTTCGATAGTTCTTATTCTGGTGGTGTTCACGTCGATAGTGATATCGCCGTCGAACAGCTTGAAATCGATGGTTTCCGACTCGGACAGATCGGGCAGGTTTGCAGCGCAGTTTTCAAAAAACTCGTTGAAGCAGCCGTCCATGTAATCCTTGTCGATGCGGATTATATCTCCGGGATCGGAGGGCTTCCAGAAAAATCCGCAGGAATATTTTTTGAAACAGAGAACTTTATTTGTCAGAGGCGTAACGGGAGCGTATCTTTTTCCTTTTTCGCGCATATAGGCTTCGCTTACAATGATCGTATCGTTCTTGCCGTTTATCATCCAGTCCTCGGCAATAAAAGCGTCTTCGGCGAGCAGGTCGGTGATATAGATATAACCGTCCTGTTCGGCGATCCTGCGAGCTTCGGCAAGGTTGAAAGCCGACCACTCCTCACCGTCCTCAGACATAAGGAGCATGTCAGCCATACGGCATATGCAGAGCGCATTGCTGTGTGCTTCCTCTTCGCTGCACACAGATATCAGGACGTTTTCCGCCGCGGGGTGACAGATAAGACTGCACGACGAAAAATACCTGTCATTCAGCTTATCGGGAAACTCCGCACATTTTTCCTTGAATGTGTCATATTGTTTAAAAATATCCACAGCTACAACCCCCGGTTTATTCAATATACATTATATATGATAACAATTTCTTGAA
>CAMWRN010000021.1 GCA_947176675.1 uncultured Clostridia bacterium
GTATAATATTTTAACACTTATTTATGAGGTGAGCGAATCGATGGGTGCAAACATCATTTTGTACGGTCCTCCGGGTACGGGTAAAACTTACAACACGGTAGCGTACGCTATTTCCATTATTTATGGACGTCCCGTTCGGGAAGTTATGAAGGAAAACTACAACGACCTGCTTGAAAAATATCATGCTTTGAGAACTCTTTACGGTCAGATTGAATTTACCACTTTCCACCAGTCTTTCGGCTACGAGGAATTTGTAGAGGGTATCAAACCTGTTTTTATTCAGGTCATGAACGAACGCGGCGAACGTTCCCGTAAGGAAGAAATGGTTTATCGGGTAGATCAGGGCGTTTTTCGACGCTTCTGCGATGAAGCTGCAAAAAATCCCGAGGAAAAGTATGTTTTCATCATCGACGAGATTAACCGCGGAAACGTTTCCAAAATCTTTGGTGAAATGATCACGCTTATCGAGCCTACCAAACGTATAGGACAGGCCGAAGCCGCCACCGTTAAGCTCGCTTATTCACAAGAAGCATTTGGTGTTCCCGAAAACGTCTACATAATAGGTACAATGAACACCGCCGACCGTTCCATCGCAATGCTGGATTCGGCTCTGAGACGTCGTTTTGACTTCATCGAAATGATGCCTAACCCAGATTTGCTGGACGGTGTTGTCGTTGACGGCGTTGATATAAGGCAGCTTATGCTGAAAATCAACAAGCGTGTTGAGATTCTCTGCGACCGTGACCACACCATAGGTCATGCATATTTTATGCAGCTCAGGCAGCGTCCTACTCTTGCCGTATTGGCACATATTTTCAAAAATTCTATCGTTCCTCTGCTCCAAGAATATTTCTATGACGATTATGAAAAGATCAGACTTGTTCTCGGAGACGCAAACAAAGAGGAAAACGAACAGTTTGTCCGCGCAACAGCAGTCGATTATGCACAAATATTCGGTTCAAATGCAGAGCTTTATCTCGAAAACGATCAGGTTTACTCAATCAACAACGCTGCTTTTGCAAATATCAACGCTTATTTGAAGATATAACGGTGTCTGTATGAAAAAATTAAAACGCTATGTTGTAACGGAAGCTGACAGCTTCGTCAAAAGCGCTCTGGAAACCGATTCCGAAAACATCATTTTATTGTCTGAACATAATTATGAACGTCTGGATGATTTTGCTGCCAGCCGCAAATATTCGGTTATTCAAAAGGTAACGCTTGAAGACGGCCGCGAAGCTCTCCGTCCCACAAGATATGTGGGAATAATCATGCTCAAGGACGGCACACAAATCGAAATTTTACCGCAAGTTTGCGCAAACCGAGAAGAAAATATCGTTACATCAAAAATGCTTCTCCTGCGTATGCTGGACGGTATACGGGAAATTCCAGTCAGAAATGTTGACGAACGTTACTTCAAAAAAGAACAGCTCAATCTTTTTGAAATATTTGTCAGAATGTTTACAGACGAAGTTCTTAACGTAGTGCGTAACGGTTTGAAGCAGACCTATGTCCCCTATCGCGGCAATGAGATGTTTGTAAAGGGAAAGACGGTTTATGCAGAACACGCCAAGAAGAATTATGCCCACAAGGAAAAATTTTTTGTAGAGTATGATATTTTCAGCGTCAACCGTGCGGAAAACCGCTTATTGAAAAAGACTCTTGAAGTGCTTGACAAACTGTCGTCAAACGGCTTGAACAAGAAAAAAATACGTATGCTGCTTATGTCGCTGGACGAGGTAGAATCTTCAAAATACCCCAAAAATGATTTCAAGCAAAGCATTGAGGACAGAAGCATGAGCCGATACTTCAATGCAATGAAATGGAGCCGCCTGTTCCTGTTGGACAAAGGCAATGCATTTTTTTCAGGCGGAAAAGTCAAGTACGCAATGCTTTTTCACATGGATAAACTTTTCAGCGCGTGCATTGCTTCAAGCCTGAGAAAACAGCTTGATCGTGCAAATTATTACTTTGTTACTCCCGAAAAAATAAGCAACTCAATCAGCAACACAGGCATGGACAAGGAAATGAAGCCGATTTCCGATTTCTATATAATGAACAGGGGTACTGAAAAAACAATAAATATGCGTTTCAAATTCAAAAACTTTAAGGATTACAATGGTTCCGAAGAAAAAAACACAGTTTTGATTTTCCCTGTTACGCAGGTTCTGAACACCGCTTTTAACGGAATTGGTGAAACCATGTATCTTATCGACTTGAATGATATTGATCTGAGCGTTTCAGTTCTCACGGAAACATTTTTTGTATAGGATAAAACAGCAGAGTCATCGGATTATTCCGACAGCTCTGCTGTTTTTATAGATTATTCGTCATCTGGTGACTTTTTTATTCCGAAAACAATTCTGAAAATTCCCGAAAGAAGCTTTGGACTCTTGATAACAACGATTTTCATATGAAATACCTCCTGTAATGATTTATTACATAGTATTCCAAAAAAGAAAATCGGTGCTATTTTTTTGAAAAAATAACCAAAACTCTTCCTTTTTCAATTTTTAAAGTACATTCAGGCAAAAGTATCTCATTGCTGACCCCCAATGGAAAGCTGTTTGTCAAACAATAGCTGTCAAGATCATATTTTGTACCTCTCGTAGTAATAACAGCTTCCTCGCTGTAAGAAAAGAGAGAAAAATGCATTTTCTCGTTTTTAGGAAATTTATAATCCCCTGCTCTAAAAAGCTCGCAAGTATCATTTTCTCCCACAAGCCTGCCGCTTCCACCGTTTTCGACTATATATGCAAGAGACTGAATGTTCGCAAAAGTATGATCAAGCCGTCCTCCAATTGAGCCTGCTATCGTTATATCTAAGTATCCCCTCGACAAAGCGGTCTTTATAGCAAGCATTGTATCTGTATCGTCTTTTTCAACTGCTGCAGTAAGTATCTCGCAATCTGTCGGCTTATCATCAGTAAGGCTGTCAAAATCTCCCAACACAAGATCGGGCATTATTCCCATTCGCTTTAACATGGAAAAACCGCTGTCCGCCGCAATCAAATATGCGTCGGACGGCGGAATTATTTTATAATCAACACTTACAGGTGCGCCTCCGAAAATCCAGCATGATCTTTTTTCAGTCATCACTGTTTTAACTCCCATTCCTTGATTTGTTTTGCTTCCTCGTACATTTCCGCATAGCTATTGTGCCTTGAAACAGATATCAGACCGCTTTCAACAGCCTTCAGTACCATACAGCCTTTTTCCTTTACATGAGCACAATCGGGAAAACGGCACTTGCCCTCATACTCTCTGAATTCGGGAAAACAGTCTGCAAGTTCTTCTTTGCGAATAATATCATATTTCTGCGTTTCAAATGTCGAAAAACCGGGCGTATCCGCAATATAACCGCCATTGTCAAGCTTATAAAGCTCTACAGCTCGAGTCGTATGTCTTCCTCTGCCAAGTTTCTTGCTGATCTCTCCCGTTTTGATCTCTAAATCTGATGAAATATGATTGATAAGCGTGGACTTACCCACACCTGTATTGCCTGTAAAGGCAGATACCTTTCCTGCAAGCATATCATACAACTTCATATAAGAAGCCGAATTTTCATAGTCAACTTCGATAAATTCGGCTCCCGAATTTTTGTAGATATCCACAAGAGAGCTGTTTTTCTGCAAATCAATTTTTGTGACTGCAATAATACTTTTTATCTCCTTATACTCCGCAATTGCGAGAAATTTGTCAAGCAACGTAAGATTAGGCGCAGGCTCGCAAGTAGAGATCACAAAAATCATATAGTCCAGATTGGCAAGCGGAGGTCTGATTATGCTATTTTTACGCGGAAGAATTTTATCCACAACAGCAGTACTGCCCTCAATATCCGAAAGAATTACCCTGTCTCCCGCACATGGCGATATATTCTGTTTTCTAAAAATTCCTCTTGCCTTGCATTCAAAGATACCCGATGAGGTTTCTGCGGTATACAATCCCCCAACTGCCTTTAAAAGCAAGCCATCAATACATCTGCCGCTCATCAATAACCGAATATATCGTTCCAGAATGCATTATCATCACTGTCGTCAAACGGATCGTCTATAACGATATCATCCGGGTCTATTATGATCGGTTCACGACCGCTGTTGCTGCCACTGCTGTTTCCGTTGTCGGAATCAGTTCTATCTGAGAACAAACCTCTCAAGACACTTTTTTCAAACTTAACTTCTGTAACATTATTTTCCACAAAGTCAACGGAATACTCGCCTATAGTATCACTATCTTTAGTGCTGTCATTTACCGCTTCAAGAACAACTTTCTGCATCTCTGTACCCTTAATATCAATTGAAACCGTTGATGCATACGCCAAATTATCAATAGTAGTAGATCCAATGATCGTACCGTTTACATAACAATTAAACGTAGCCTTACCTTTGATTCCGTCAGGAACGCTAAATGTTATAACCGCCTCGGTTTCAGGCATCACGCCTGTACTGAGCGTAAGAATAATCGTTGTATTTATCTTGACAATATTAGGCTGACCATCCTCGCCTACGTCAGGAATGCTCTGTTCAATTACAGTACCCTCCGGTTCAAGTGAATCCTCGGTCATTGTCTGAATGGTAAACTTGTCGCCGAGAAGCGTTTTAGCCTCTTCAAGCGTACGTCCTATACACCTTGGCACAACGACATCCTGAACTTCCGGACCGCGGCTTACATACATATAAACCGTTGAACCGTACGCCACCTTCTCGTTTCGGGCAGGCTCTGTTTTTATAACATAATCCTTAGGAACAGTCTCATCAGTAACACTTTTGATAAGAACGTTAAAACCATCGTTGTCCCTAAGCATACTCATTGCAGTATTGGAGTCTATCTCATAAACATTGGAAACAGTTACCATACGAGGACCTTTACTTACAATAAGCTTGACTGTTGAGTTTCCTACCATGTAATCCTTACCTTCTGTGGGAGACTGATCAATAATAGCGCCCTCAGGATACTCGGAAGAGAATTCTTTGTTTTCCACGACAACATCAAAAGAACTTGCGTAGTAATTTGCGACCTCCTGATAACTCAAACCACGCAGATTAGGCATTTTGCCTATCACATTAGGATCTTCATCATCATCAAATACATTCATAAGCATAATTGCAATAAATGCAACTACAATTATGACTATACCCGCTGCAATAGCCGTAAGCACAACAACAAAATACGAAGACTTGGAGGGCTTTTCATCCTCTTCGTAATCATCGTAATTGTCGTAATTATCAAGTTCTTCCTTAGTTTTGGTACGTGTACGCATTTTTCTGATGTCACCGCCTCTTTCAGGATTCATTGCCACAGACTTTGACGACGATTCCGCAGCAGCCTTTGAAATTGCTCCTGCATTGAAATACTGGGTTTTTTCCGATAAATACTTGTACTCAAACACGATACTCGGATTTTTCTTAAATTCCTCAATATCCTTTATCATCTCTGACGCAGACTGATAACGCTTAGAAGCCTCTTTCTGCATTGCCCTGAGAACAATCTCCTCCAATCCCTCGGGAACGGAATCGTTTACCGCTCTCAAAGGCTTAGCCTCATTCTGCATATGCATAAGAGCCACCGAGACGGGATTGTCTCCGTCAAAAGGCTTTTCTCCCGTAAGCATCTCGTACATCATAACGCCCACTGAATAGATATCACTCTTTTCGTCAGTAACGTCTCCGCTCGCCTGCTCAGGACTGATGTAATGTACACTTCCGATAGCCTTGTCAGAGATAGTTTTGCCCTCTTCGCGTGCAAATCTGGCAATACCGAAATCCATGACCTTAATCGTACCATCGGGGAAAAGCATGATATTCTGCGGCTTTATGTCCCTGTGGACGATACCGCGGTCATGAGCGTGCTGCAAAGCGCGGAGTATCTGAGTTATAAAATGAATACAGTCTTTCCACTTTATAACTCCCTGCTGCTCCATAAACTCTTTCAGTGTAATGCCGTCGATATATTCCATGACAATAAACTGAATTTTTTCAGTAAATCCAACATCGTATATCTTTACGATGTTAGGGTGCGAAAGCACAGCAATAGCCTTGGATTCGTTCCTGAACCGTCTGACAAATTCCTCGTTATCGGCAAATTCATTTTTAAGTATCTTTACCGCAACTACTCGGTCTTCAAGAATATCAGTCGCCTTATAAACGTCAGCCATTCCTCCGACCCCGATAAGCTCGGTGATCTCATATCTGCCGTCAAGCTTTCTGCCAATGTTTTTATCCATTAAATTCACTCCTGTAAAATAAACAGTATTCTTTGATCATTTCATATATGCAACGGTAATGTTATCACTGCCGCCGTTTGCAAGCGCTTTTCTTATAAGCTCGCCCGGAACTTCCTCCGGACTAAGTTCTTTTGCTGCTCTGAAAATATCGGATTCGTCACAATAGTTTGAAAGCCCGTCTGTACAAAGCAGCAGCGATGAATTTTCGGTAAGATCAAACTCAAAATAGTCGGGAATCACAGACTCGGAAACACCTACAGCTTTTGTAATATAGTTTCTGCGCGGGTGACTTTTAAGCTGTTCCCGCGTAATTTCACCGCTCTCATACATACACATAACGACCGTGTGATCTTTCGTTATCTGCCGTATTTCATGATTAATAAGGTAAAGTCTTGAATCCCCAACATTTACCGCGTAAAGCTTACCTCCGAACACCAATGCCGCAACACAGGTAGTACCCATTCCGCTCATTTCAATACTTGAAATAGACGTATCATACACTACCGAATTCGCTGTAGTCACCGAAGAAATAAGCAGATTTCTGATAGATTTGCTTTCGTAATCCGCTCGGAAAACTTTTGTTATCCTGTCAAAAACAATATTTACAGCTCTTTCGCTTGCCTCGCTACCGGCATTCTGCCCGCCCATTCCGTCGCACACGACCGCAAAGCAAGCGCCGCCGTCTATCAGCGCAGAACGGACTCTGTCCTGATTCTCTTCTCTTGATAATCCGATATTCGTATCGGAATAGACATTCATCTGCCGCACTCCTTTCGCAAGCGTTATGACCAATGCAAATCTCAAACGTCACTGCTGATTTTCAACAATCAAATCTCATACTCACGCCGAAGCTGTCCGCAAGCGGCATCTATATCCGCTCCAAGCGTGCGCCTGACCGTAGCATTCAAGCCACCTTTATCCAAAATGTTCAAAAAATCGTAAAGAGCATTTTTGTCCGAACGATAGTCCCGCTCCTTTATCTGATTCACGGGTATAAGATTAATATGGCAGTTCATTCCTCTGAGAAGCTTTATCAATGCAACCGCGTCTGCGGGAGAATCGTTAATGCCGTGTATGACCGCATACTCAAAAGAAATACGCCGTCCTGTTTTTTCGATATAATCACGGCAGGCTTTCAATAGAGTTCCTATGGGATATTGTTTGTTAATCGGCATAATTTTATTTCTTTCTTCGTCTGTAACTGCATGAAGCGACACTGAGAGCGTAAGCCCGAAACGGTATTCCGCTAACTCGTAAATTTTGTCAACAAGTCCGCATGTAGAAAGCGAAACGTGTCTCAAACTGAGATTCTTTCCCGTCTCATATGAGATCATCTGCAAAAATCTGATAGTATTATTAAAATTGTCAAGCGGCTCGCCGATACCCATTAGCACAAGGCTGTCGATATGCCGACCACTGTCTCTTTCCGCCTCATAGACCTGAAGCAGCATTTCCGATGGAAACAAATGACGCTTAAAACCTGCAATAGTTGACGCACAGAAGTTGCATCCCATTTTACACCCTACCTGAGTGGAAATGCACAAGCTATTTCCGTGCTTGTAGTCCATCAGAACAGACTCGATATGGTTTCCGTCTGACAACTCATATAAATATTTTACAGTATTATCTATAGAAGATTCAAGCTTTCTGACAATTTTTATACTATTTATACAATATAACTCATCTAATTTTGTGCGTAAAGACGAAGAAATATTACTCATATTGGAAAATTCATGAACTCTTTTTGTATGTAGCCATTCATAAATTTGTTTTCCTCTGAATTTTTTCTCGCCGATAGCCTCCATTTCAGAATATAATTCTTCCAAACTACAGGATAAAATATCCTTTTTCAAACTATTTAGTCGTCCTTTCTGATTTTGCTGATAAAAAATCCCTCGCATCCGAAATCTTTGGGAAAAATCGTTGTCTTATACCCCGAATTTCCGTATTCTTCCATAATATCTACAGCACTGAAATTCCTGTGCTTATCAAGAAATAGATCAATAACAGAATCATTTTCGTCCCTGTTCAATGTGCAAGTAGAATAAACAAGCTCACCGCCAGATTTAAGATACTCCGAAGCCGTACACAAAATTTCATACTGAACCTCTGGCAGTCTTGAAATTGATTTAAGGTCTGTGTATTTCAGTTCTGGTTTTGAACGAATAACACCAAATCCAGAACAAGGAACGTCACACAAAACCTTATCCGCCTTAGGAAAACAACCGTTAAAGACTTTAGCATCGTTTTTTACCGCTTCAATTGAAAGTCCCAACCGTTCTGCGCCGTTTTTTATAAGATTCACTCTGTTTGAGTGTATATCGCAAGCAATGACCCTACCCTTTCCACCCATCATCTCTGTAATGGTAAAAGACTTTCCACCAGGAGCAGCACACAAATCAATAACAGTATCTCCCGAACGGGGATTCAATACTTTGCAGCAAAGTTGTGAAGATAAGTCCTGAACATGAAAAAATCCTTTTTGAAACAACTCACAACGTTCAACTCCACCAAGTCCGTTGGCTTCTAAGCAACCTTCCGTAACACTGCACGCCTTTACAGAGATTCCAATTTTCTCAAATTCCGAAATCAGATCAGCAGCCGTTGCTTTCAGAGTATTCACCCTTAAAAAAGTTTTATGGGGAATAACAGAGGCTTTGAGCAAGTCCTCTGCCTGTTCAAAAGAATAATCTCCGCAAAGCTTTTTAACAAGATCCAAGCCGCATGAAAATTCTATTCCGATACGCTCAATTTTATCATCGGGAAAATTAATTTTCTTTCCGTCACGGATAAAATTTCTTAGTACAGCATTAACAAATCCCGCTGCACTCGCCTTTCCGCATTGCTTTGCAAGAATGACTGATTCGTTTACAGCTGCACTGTCAGTAACGGAATCCATATACAAAAGCTGATACAGACCAATTTTCAGTATGTTCAGCACCGAGGCGTCCAGCTTGTGTAAAGGCTTACTGCTATACAACGAAATTACATGCTCTAAAGTAAGCTTACGTTCAAGTATACCATAAAAAAGTCTGGAAACAAAATTTCGATCCCTGTCCGAAAAAAAACTTTTCTCAAGCGCAGAATCAAGCACAAGGTTAGAATACGCTTGTTTGTCCATTTTAGCAAGCAATTCCAAAACTGTAAAGCGTGGTGACTTAACATTCATAATTACCTTCTTCTGCCTCTGTTAGACAACATTATCAGTCTCAGCAAGCTCATAAGCGATGAAAACATAGCCGCAACATAAGTCATTGCCGCCGCAGTGAGAACTTTTTTCGCCATCCTGACCTCATTTTTGTAAAGAATCACATTTTCATCAAGTGTCTTCAACGCTCTGCTACTTGCATTGAATTCAACAGGAAGCGTTACTGCCTGAAAAAGAACCACACCTGCATAAAGAAATATTCCCACGGGAATAAGCCACTGAAACGCACCGAACAGCACTCCGATCAAAACCAATGGCACAGCAAGATTTGAACCTATCTGTGTAATTGGAATAATCGCCTGTCTAATTTTTATTGGAGTGTAACCTTTAGCATGCTGAATCGCGTGACCTACTTCATGAGCTGCAACGCCAATAGCCGCTACGGAGGTACTGTTATAGACCGAATCAGAAAGTCTGATAACGTTTGAAGACGGATCGAAATGATCTGTCAAATTTCCACTGATATACTCAATGCTGACGTTATAGAGACCGTTCTCATCAAGAATTTTTCTTGCAACTTCTTTCGCGGTATAGCCGTGCTGATTATTTTCGCTGCTGTACTTGCTGAACGTAGTCTTGACCATAATCTGTGCTATAAGCGCAAAAATAATTGCCGGAAGAACTATAAGGTATGTTGAATCAAAATACATAGTCTACCTCCTTTTAGGTTAAAACTGTCCCCTCTTTGACTGGCTTTCCCCTGAGATAGTCAGCTGTGAGCATTCTCTTTCCGCCCTCTGCCTGTACCTCTGTAAACCTTATGCAGTTCCCGTCTCCGCATACAACTGTAACGCCTTTTGACTGTACAATAGTTCCTGGGATGCTATTTGACATTAACCCTTGCACAAGCTCCGATTTATAAATTTTAATACGCTTTCCGTCAAGAACGGCAGTAGCGCACGGAAATGCCGATAATCCTCGAACATGATTGTGAACTTCCTGTGCGGATTTTGAAAAGTCAATAGGACACATATCCTTTGTCAGCATTGGAGCATGAGTGGACATCGAATCATCTTGCGGAGTAGCTGTAATGCTGTTAGCCTTTACAGCTGTAACAGTCTCCAAAAGCAGTTCCGCGCCGAGCACAGACAATCTGTCATGCAATTCGGAAGCTGTTTCATCCTCTCCTATTTCCAGAGATTTGCTCAATAGCATATCTCCTGTATCAATACCGTCTGCCATAAGCATAGTTGTAACTCCTGTAATCTTTTCACCGTTCAGAACGCTCCATTGAATAGGTCCTGCACCGCGATATTTGGGGAGTAACGATGCATGAACGTTTATGCAGTAATGTTTAGGTGCGTCAAGAATAGTTTTGGGAAGAATTTTTCCGTATGCAACAACTATTATAAGATCGGGAGCAAGCTCAGTTATAACTTTCAAAGCTGCTTCAGCATCCTCGCCTTTTTTAAGACTGAGAGGCTGATATACAGGAATATTATGCGTTAAAGCAACTTCCTTTACAGGAGGCGGAGTAAGCTTATAACCCCTGCCCTTAGGTTTATCGGGTTGAGTAAAAACTGCCATAACGTTTTCACCACTGTCAATAAGAGCATTAAGGCACGGAACGGCAAAATCGGGAGTACCCATAAAAATAATGTTCATCAGCTAAATCCTTTCAGCGGTTTCTGCGTTTTCCTTTTTCGTCCTGCTTCTCATTTTCTATTTCATCGGGATCTACCATTTCATCGGCAATGTCGATAAAAAGCTGTCCCTCAAGGTGGTCAAGTTCGTGACATACCGCTCTGGCAAAAAATTCTTTTAATTTGAGCTGTACAAATTTTCCTGTTCTGTCCTGAGCTTTAACGATGACCTCGTTTGGACGAACCACATATCCCCAATCATCAGGACAGGAAAGACAACCCTCAATCCCGCGCTGAGAACCTTTTGACTTGATAATTTCGGGATTAACAAGCTCCAGGAGTCCCTCTCCCACATCGACAACCACAACACGCCTTAAAATTCCCACTTGGGGAGCGGCAAGTCCAACACCGTTTGCCTTGTACATAGTTTCAGCCATATCATCAAGAAGTATACTCAATTTTTCGTCAAAATTCACCACAGGTTTGCATTTTTTTCTGAGTATATCCTCCGATTTATTGACAATTTTTCTCAGTGCCAAAATTTTCACTGCCTTTCATTAGTTTAGCTAAATTATGTCTCCATTAATATCAAGAAATGTGCGGACATTTGCAAATTCCCGCATTTTAAAGGTTTGCTTGTACAAACGTCCTATATAGTCCCTGAACATACGATTGTTTCTGCATTTTATAATTATTCTGTAACGGTATCTACCGTTAATTTTTTCGTACATGCACTTTGAAGGACCAAGCACTCTTATCGGTACATTAATCTCCCCCGAAGCAATGCTACCGCTTATCAGACTAAGAAAAGCCTTTGAAGCTTTATCGGCACAGCTTTCTATAACCGAAGAAAATTCCAGTGAACATATATCGCAGAACGGCGGATAAACCAATGCCTGCCGAGAAGAAATTTCCTGCTCGTAAAACGCAGGATAATTTTGTTCTGCCGCAAGATTGAGAACATAATGCTCAGGCACATACGTCTGAATGATAGCTCGGCCTTGCTTGTTACCTCTGCCGCAGCGCCCAACGACTTGAGTTACCAGTGAAAAAGTTCTCTCGTAGCTTCTGAAATCTCCCGAAAACAACGCCTTATCAATGGAAATAACTCCCACCAAAGTAACATTCGGAAAATCCAGACCCTTAGCGATCATCTGAGTACCCAACATTATATCGTACTCACCGTTTTCAAAAGCACGGAAATTTTTTTCATAAGCATACCGTGAATATGTGGTATCAGCATCCATTCGCAGAATCCTCGCATTGGGAAATAAATCTGCAACCTCGTCCTCAACCTTTTGTGTTCCAAGTCCTGTCATTTTAAGGTGATTTGAACCGCACTTTCCGCAAGTTTTCGGCATTTCAGCGCTGGACCCGCAATAATGGCACAATACTTGACTGTTTGCCTTATGATATGTCATAGGTATGCTGCAATTGGGACACATAAGCGGTTCTTTACAGTCCGCACAGCTTATATAAGTATGATATCCTCTTCTATTCAAAAGAAGAATTATCTGCTCTTTTTTTCCCAGATTATAATTGATCTCTTCTACGAGTCTGTCAGAAAATACCGCAGAATTTCCATAGAAACCGTCTGTCGCCAGATCTACCATTTCGGTTAAGGGAAGTCTTTCCTGCGAATATCGGTCAGGCATTGTGAACAGCTTGTATCTACCTGTTTTGGCATAATAAAAGCTTTCTATAGACGGCGTTGCCGATGCCATCAACGTAACTGCATTATGAGTGATACATCTTTTTTTTGCAATTTCCTTGGCGTTATAACGCGGAGATGACTCAGACTTATATGTCCGCTCACCCTCTTCGTCAATAATAAAAAGTCCTATATTTTCCATAGGAGCGAAAACTGCGCTCCTTGTTCCCACAACGATCCTTGCCTGACCCTTTTTGACTCTTTTGTATTCATTAAGCCGCTGGGTCAGTGAAAGACTGCTGTGCATAATGGCAACCAGATCCCCAAACAACCCTTGAAACCTTTGCACAACCTGCGGCGTAAGAGATATTTCTGGAATAAGCATAATAACATTTTTCCCAAGATCGAGGGTATGCTGAATAAGCTTTGCAAAAACGGGAGTTTTTCCGCTTCCCGTTACTCCGTAAAGAAGCGCGGCGCACGGTTTTTTTTCGTCTATCAATGAAGCGATACCGTCGTAAGCCCGCTGCTGCTGTTCCGAAAGAATTATGTCGTCAACTTTCTCATTTGCAGAAACATCGGGAGTTCTGAGTATTTCATACTCATACGCCTCAACAATACCTTTTTTCGTCATATTATTGACAACCGACGAAGTAACGCCGCAGATGTATCCTATTTCCTTTACAGAAGCCGAACTGCTGTCGGCAAGAAGTTCCACAACACTTTTTTGCTTTGGAGACAGATTTACTGCAAGTTTTCCAGAAGTAAAATCTTCCGTGAGCTTTATCATTTTAACAGTTTCGTCCTTGGTACGTCTTTTTATCGAGTCGTACTCTGCCAAAAATCCCGTCTGAACAAGCTCCGCAACAAGCTTATTTTCCGCACCGTCCAACGAGGAAATATCTTCCCTGACAGATCTTAGCAGCTCCAAAGCCCCTGCGGATAGAGCCTCTTCCGATAAGTTTTCAGAGGAAAGCTCGTACTTTTGTGTAAAATTTACGCTGAGACCAACAGGTATCAACGTCCTGAAAGCCTCAAAATAGGTACACAAAGTAGTGTCTCTGAGCCACATTATCAAGTCAAGCATTTCGTCATTAAGCAACGGCTCGTCATCAATAATTGAGTTTATCGGTTTAAATCTGCTTAAATCTTCACCTACAGCGCTGTCAATGCGAATAATAACACCTATACGTTTTCTGTTTCCGTTACCGAAAGGAACAAGAACCCTTACTCCTACCGCAGCCTTTCCGTCCAATTCAATCGGAATAGTATATTTGTACCGTCTGTCGTACCCATAAGTTACAAAACTGACTGCCACAGCTGCCAAATGTTTTACAGTAAGCAAAACCTTTCCCCCGCCGAAATCAATCTTTTGACTCTCTGAGCGAAGGATCCTCTATGAAAGAATATTTTCTTCCCGCAAATTCCTCAACAGCGGTTTTTACAGGTTTTTCCTCAAGAGTTTCATTGTTATTGTACAGATCATCGGCGATCTCTCTTGCACGCTTTGCAACAGCGATAACAACCGAATAGTAACTCTCATTTTTTGTAGCGATCTGACTGATAGCAGGTCTAAGCATTTTTCAACACCTCATCAATAGTATTTTTTATTTTAGCAGTTTTAAGCTCTTCCGCACGGATAATTGAACGCAGATCATCCACAGCTTCAGAAAGCTCGCCGTTTACCACAGCATAATCGTATTTGTACGCCTGACTTATCTCTCCTGCGGCTTCTCCGAGACGTTTTTCTATTACTTCATCGGATTCTGTTCCGCGTTTTTCAAGCCGTCTGCGAAGTTCTTTCAGGGACGGCGGAAGAATAAATATAAACACCGCATCGGGGCATTTTTCCTTTATTTTCATCGCACCCTGAACTTCAATCTCCAAAATAACATGACAGCCTTTTTCAAGCATATCATCCACCGGTTTACGCGGAGTACCATAGTAATTCCCGCAATAGGACGCATATTCAAGCATTCCGTCGCCTGCGATCATCTCTTCAAACTTCTCTTTTGTCAGAAAGTGGTAATTAACTCCATCCGTTTCACCTGGTCTGGGACTTCTTGTAGTAGCGGAAACCGAGTAAAAAATCTTATCACTTTTGAGTATTTCCGCCAGTACCGTACCTTTTCCACAGCCTGACGGACCAGATACTACCATCAATATGCCCTTACTCATCGTCAGATTCCTCCTCGTCATCTAAACGTCCCGCAACTGTTTCGGGCTGCACCGCAGACAAGATCACATGATCGCTGTCCATAATAATGACCGCCCGCGTCCGCCTACCATAAGTTGCATCAATCAGCAAGCCTTTTTCCTTGGCCTCCTGAATAATACGCTTTATCGGCGCAGATTCAGGACTGACAATAGTAATAAGTCGTCCTGCATTTATCATGTTGCCAAAACCAATATTAATAAGCTTCATATGTCCTCCGAAAGGTCGATATTATTCAATATTTTGAATCTGCTCGCGTATCTTTTCAATTTCTGATTTAAGTTCTACTACAATTTTAGTTATCTCCACGTCCTGAGCCTTAGAACCGATAGTATTGCTTTCACGGTTAAACTCTTGAATAAGGAAATCCAGTTTACGACCTACAGGCTCCTTGATCTCCAATAGCGTACCGAACTGATGAATATGACTTTTCAAACGCACAGTTTCCTCGTCTACGGCAGTTTTTTCCGAGAAAACTGCTGCTTCGGTAAGTATCCTCTGCTCGTCAATCTTCTTGTCGGCAAGTATCTCGCAGAGTTTTCCGTAAAGCTTCTGACGGTATGATTCTGTAACCATAGGAGACCGCTCTTCTACCATATCCACAAGTTCGCCAATATAGCCAAGACGAGACTTGATATCGTCCATCATTTTCAGACCCTCAATCTCCCTCATTGAGATAAAGTTGTTTAGCGCCTCCTCTGCAACGACCTTGACATCGTTCCAAATGACAGTTTCGTCATCAGCAGTTTTGATGACGTTAAAAATATCGGAAAGTCTTATAAGATTTGAAAGCGTTAAATCGTCTTTAAGTTTCAAACTTTCATTAGCCTTTCTGAGAGCCTCAACATATCCCGCAGCTATGGACTGATTGACTTCTATCTGTGCGTCCTTTCCTTCAACGTTGAAAATTGTAACTCCTACATCTACCTTACCGCGGGCGACTCTGCTCTGAATAAAAGTTTTAAGTTTTTCCTCCAAATATCCGTATGCTCTCGGAACCCTTGCCGAAAACTCAAAATACCTGTGATTTACCGATTTGATCTCCACTAAAATTTCTCTTCCGTCGATAGTCTGCTGAAATCTGCCGTAACCTGTCATACTTTTGATCATGAAATGCAATCCTTTCTTCTTACAAGTACCCATTTTCATTATTAACACTTATTTTTAATTATATCATTTTTCTATAGTAAAATCAAGTGTTTTACTGAAAAAGTCCGTCCTT
>CAMWRN010000022.1 GCA_947176675.1 uncultured Clostridia bacterium
GATATACACTAATATGATTAGTGTATATCTAAACCTTTAAAACCACGTCTGCATAGAATTCACTGTCGCTGTTGTAAAAATTCGCCGAACCGCCGTATTTCTCGGCAGCCGCTGCTATAGAGGAAAGTCCTGTGACTTGTCCGCTGTGCTTTGTGGAAAGATACTTTCCGTCTTTGCTTTTCAGCGTTTTTCTGTCGAAACTGTTTGTGGAAACTATATACTCCAGCCCATTTTTATTCCCGCCGATTCTGCAATGTCCCGATAATATCCGAACAGCGCGTTTAAAGCGGTATTTGCACAGTATTGTATATTAGAGTTTTGTATTTTGATGTGATTCTGGTTTTGTATGTGTAAAAGGAATTGCAGAGAAAATTTCCATGTCGCCTGTACTTATGATATCGCACCCCAAGCGATGTCATAAGTACTATATTGATTTTACATTGCAAATATGTTATAATTATAAAATAAATTGTACATATAAGATATAGTTGTTAACTGTAAAAATAGTCTATTTCGAACATTAACGCAGAAAATTTGATCTTATTGAACAAAAAACTTGCCGAGAGGAGTTTGGATAAATGCTCAGGCAGATAAAATATTTTCAGGCGGTAGTCCGCTGCGAAAGTTTCACCGAAGCCGCAGAAGAATGTTACATATCCCAATCGGCAGTTTCACAGCAGATTAAGGCGTTGGAAAAGGAACTGGGAGTCAGGCTTTTGGAGCGTCAAAACAGGAAGTTTACCGTTACGCCTGCAGGGGAGTATTTTTATAAGAAAAGCTTATTGCTGACAGCGGATTTTGATAAACTATGCATGGAAACGGCTAAGATAGCGCAGAACGATAAGCCGCGGCTTCTGGTGGGTTATCTCAAGGGTTACAGCAGCAGAGAATTTCAGCAGGCAGTTGCAGACTTTGCTGAGAAATATCCGGACACCGCAATAGATATCATGAACGGTAATCATGAAGAACTGTATGAGGAACTGCGTTTCGGTAGGGTGGACTTAGTACTGAACGATCAAAGACGGGCTTTTTCGGACGAATACGTAAATGTGGTTCTTGCAACTACTGAGTGTTGTATTGAAATTTCTGGAAGAAGTCCTATCGCGGAAATGGACAGCGTAAATGCAGCAGAATTAAAGGATATACCTTGTATTTTGGTTGCTTCGCAAAATCAGCGTGAGAATGAACAGACTTATTACCGCGAGGTTGTGGGAATAAACAGCGATTTTATTTTTGCAGAAAATCTTGAAGAAGCGAGATTGCTTGTTATAGGCGGAAAAGGATTTATGCCTGTTGACAGCAGCGGCAGGGAGATCCAGTTCGGCACACCTTTGCGGCATATACCTCTTTTGCGCGATGGAAAACCAATTAAACGTAACTACTGCGTTTTCTGGAAAGCTAACAATTCGGGGTATTATATCGAGAAATTTGCAGATATTTTGAAGGAAAAATTTTCAGGAATTAATTAGACTGCTATGTTGTATTATAGGAAAGTATTTTATTTGCATAAGTTTTTCTTATTACAGATCATAAAAAATAAGATTGTTTTCTACTGAAATGTTTTGTATAATATATGTAACTGCTTCTGATTTAACTTACCTTTAAGACGGTAAGTCGCATATTCGTTTAAATGGCCCCCGGAATGGAGATATGGAAATGAAAGTTCTGGCAATAAGCGCAAGTCCGCGCAGTGGAGGAAACTCCGACATTCTCTGCGACAGATTTTTGGAAGGTGCAGAAATATCGGGACATATCACAGAAAAAATAAATCTCAGAAACAAAAGTATTACTCCGTGCGATGCTTGCTGCGGCTGCGGAAAAACCAAGGTATGCGTCAAAAAAGACGACATGGAGAACATTATCGGAAAGCTTTTGGAAGCGGATATTATCGTTCTTGCAACGCCTGTATATTTTTATTCTATGAGTGCGCAGATGAAAATATTTATTGACCGCTGTCTTCCGAGGTATACCGAGATCAAGAACAAGAAATTTTATTTTATCATTACAGCTTCCGACCCGCAGCATTCTGCGGCAGACGAGACTATTGCGGGGTTGCAAGGATTTCTTAGGTGTCTGCCCGGTTCGGAGGAAAAGGAAATTATTTTCGGTACTGGGACTTGGTGTATGAACGACGTTTACCGTCATCCCGCTTACGAGAAAGCTTATGAAATAGGTAAGGATCTGTAATACTGCAGGTTTAATATACGGTTTTGACAAAATAATATAATAA
Source organism: uncultured Clostridia bacterium (assembly GCA_947176675.1). Taxonomy (GTDB): domain Bacteria; phylum Bacillota; class Clostridia; order Oscillospirales; family Ruminococcaceae; genus RGIG8773. Next base: position 2,231 of record CAMWRN010000022.1, read on the forward strand.
AATTAAGTGACGTTCATGGAAAATGTGAAAATGAAATTAGGATTAAAGACGTTTAGGAAAAGTTTGAAAAGTAAAATAAGTAAACATATGAATTCGGAGGTATGGATCATGAGCAAAATATTAATTGTTTACTACTCTCGGAAGGGCGAGAATTACTGGGGAGGAAGCATTAAAAAGCTTACAAAGGGTAATACCGAAATAGTTGCAGAAATGATCGCAGAATCTGTCGGAGGAGACTTGTTTGAGGTGGATACGGTGAAGCCATACTCGGCGGATTATCACACCTGCACAGAAGAAGCTAAGCGTGAGCTTAATGCCAATGCACGTCCAGAACTGAAAAAATATATGGACAGTCTTGACGGATATGATACAATCTTTGTTGGTTATCCCAACTGGTGGGGAACGATGCCGATGGCGATGTTCACATTCCTTGAAAAATACGATTTTAGCGGAAAGAAGATCGTTCCGTTCTGTACGAATGAGGGCAGTGGAATGGGCAAAAGCGAGATTGATCTAAAAAAAATATGTACAGGTGCGAATGTTGAAAATGGTCTTGCAATACAGGGTTGTGCGGCTGAAAAGTCGGGGGGAAAAGTATCAGAGTGGGCGAAAAAATTTGTTTGAATAAGGAGAGATTGCTATGTCAATTACCGAAAAAGCTAAGGAGTATCATAATAAAATGTTCCCAAACAGTGAGTCTGAACTTTCGAAGACTGATCCGGAATTTATTGAGCTTTTTAATAATTTTGCTTTTGACGAAGTCGTAAATCAGGACGCTCTTGACGATAAAACCCGTTTTATGGCAATTCTTGCTATACTGCTTGGCTGTCAGGGAGCAGATGAATTCCGTGTAATGCTTCCCGCCGCTCTTAACCTCGGAGTAACTCCTGTGGAGGTAAAAGAAATAGTTTATCAGGCAACAGCTTATCTGGGCATAGGACGTGTATACCCGTTTTTTAAAATTACAAATGAGGTTTTCAAAGAAAAAGGCATTTCATTGCCCCTGCCTCCTCAGTCCTCCACAACAAGAGAAAATCGTCGAGAAGCAGGAACGCAGGCGCAGACAGATATTTTCGGCGATGGTATGAAGGATTTTTGGAGATCCGGTTCCGAGGAAAGCCGCCATATAAATTGCTGGCTTGCAGCTAACTGTTTCGGAGATTACTATACAAGAGGCGGTCTTGATTATAAACAGCGTGAAATGATTACATTTTGCTTTCTTGCAGCGCAGGGCGGCTGCGAACCTCAGCTTATAAGCCATGCGGCGGGAAATATCAAGATTGGCAACGATAAATCTTTTCTTATAAAAATTATTTCACAGTGTCTTCCTTATATAGGTTATCCCAGAAGCCTTAATGCGCTTCGGTGCGTGAATGAGGCTGCTAAGCAAAAGGAGGTATAGCAATGGAGTACAGAAAGCTTCCCCACGGAAATATTGATGAACAGTTTAGCATTCTCGGACTCGGAATGGGCGGAATACAGGGAAGCTCCGATGAAGAGATAGAGCGTGTCGTACGTACTGCAATTGACAACGGCATTAATTTTTTTGACCTTTGCGGAGGCGGAAAAAATGTATATGAACCTTTCGGAAAAGCTATTGCGAACCAGCGAAACAAAGTTTTTTTCCAGCTCCATTTCGGAGCAGTCTATAATAAGAACGGAGATTACGGTTGGTCCAGAGATTTTAAGGAGATCAGGGAAACTGTTGAGTGGGAGCTAAAGACTCTCGGTACGGACTATTCCGATTTTGGTTTCCTTCATTGTGTGGATGAGGATAACGATTTCGACAAGCTTCAGGCAAACGGTATAGTTGATTACGTTAAGGAACTGAAAGCGGCGGGTAAAGTACGTCATATAGGATTTTCTTCACACACTCCGTCGGTCGCAAACCGCATACTTGATATGAGATTTGCGGATATGATGATGTTTTCGATCAATCCCGCTTATGATATGGAAAAGGGTGATGAATACGGCATAGGCTCTGTTTCCGAACGTGCGGAGCTTTTCCGCAGATGCCAGTCGGAAGGCGTTGGTATTTCCGTTATGAAGCCTTTTCACGGCGGAAAGCTGCTGGACAAAAGAACTTCTCCTTTCGGAAGGGCAATGACAAGGTATCAGTGTATACAATACGCTCTTGATCGCCCCGGAGTACTTTCCGTAGTTCCGGGGGTGCGCAATATGGTTGATCTTAATGATCTTATCGGATTTGCAGACGCTTCTTCCGCGGAAAGGGATTATTCAGCAATAGGACAGTTCATACCCACATCGGCAAAAGGAAACTGTGTTTACTGCAATCATTGTCAGCCTTGTCCCGCAGGTATTGATATAGGTCTGATAAACAAATATTACGATCTTGCTCTTGCGGGAGATGCGATGGCGGAGAATCATTATGAAAAGCTCACGGTCAGCGCTTCAGACTGTACAGGCTGCGGACACTGTGACAAACGTTGTCCTTTCGGCGTATTACAGAGCGCAAAAATGAAAGAGATAGCACATCGTTTCAGTAAATAAAATTAATTTAAAAATATGCAACAAGGAGGATATCCAAAATGGAAACAAAAAAGAAAAATCATGTTTTAACACTGACCCTTGCGGCAATGTTTCTTGCAATAGGCTTGCTTCTGCCTTTTCTGACAGGTCAGATCAAGCAGTTCGGCAATATGCTGCTGCCAATGCATATTCCCGTAATTTTATGCGGTCTTATCTGCGGTTGGCAGTACGGTCTTGGAGTGGGATTTGTTCTCCCTCTGCTGCGTTATGCGATGTTTGGAATGCCGATATTATTTCCAACGGGAATAGCCATGTCTTTTGAACTTGCAACATATGGTGTTGTTGTTGGAATACTGTACGCTCACTCACGCTGGAAATGCGTTGTTGCGCTGTACCGCTGCATGATAATTGCAATGTTGTCGGGACGTGTTGTCTGGGGCATTGTGCAGATATTCCTCCTCGGATTGGGAGAAAACGGATTTACACTGAATATGTTTTTCACGGGAGCTTTTCTCAATGCAATACCCGGAATAATTTTACAGCTTATTTTGATACCTGCAATAATGATTGCATTAAACCGTACGGGACTTGTTCGTTTTTCAAATAGTCATGCTCATGCCAAGAACGCGGAGAATTGATCATGGAAAAAATAGTATCAGCAGTTCTGCGTAAAATTGAAAGCAGTGAAAAAAATCGTTTGCTTATAGCAGTCGATGGCAGGTGCGCGTCGGGAAAGACAACCTTTGCAAAGACTTTGCAAAAACAGATTGGCTGTACGGTAATACATACAGATCACTTTTTTCTCCGTCCCGAACAGCGAACGGAACAGCGCTTTAACGAAGCGGGCGGCAATATGGACTATGAAAGACTTAAGGAAGAGGTAATGCTTCCTCTTTCGGAAGGAAAGCATTTTTCCTACCGTAAATTTGACTGTGAAAAAATGGAGCTTTCCTCGGAAATTGACGTTAGTTCGAGTCCGGTCACGGTGGTTGAGGGTTCGTACAGTTGTCACCCAGCACTTTGGGAATTTTATGATCTTCGTATTTTTTTTACGGTCGAGCCGCAGGAACAGCTTCGGCGTATTCAGATACGAAACGGAAGCGAAACGGCTGTACGTTTTCGTGACCGTTGGATACCATTGGAGGAAAAATATTTCGATGTTTACAAAATACAGGAACGGTGTGATTTTGTATTTCATACATAAACAAGGACTGCAACGAGTATAAATACTGAATTTTTACAGGAGGAATTGCAATGGAAAAATATTTCGGAGAATCCACACCTAAGCTTGGTTTCGGTCTTATGAGGCTGCCTAAGAATTCGGCGGGAAAAATCGACATTGAACAGACGAAGAAAATGGTTGACGTTTTTATGGACGCGGGTCTGAATTATTTCGATACGGCTTATGTTTATGACAGCGGAGATTCCGAACGTGCAGCTAAGGCAGCTCTCGTTGACCGTTATCCCCGCGAAAGCTTTACTCTTGCAACAAAGCTGTGTGCATGGATGAGCGCTCACGATGAAAAAAGTGCGAAGCACCAGTTCTATACAAGTTTGGAGCGGACAGGAGCGGGTTATTTCGACTACTATCTTCTCCACGCTTTGCAGGCGGGAAATTACAAGAAATACGATGAATATCACATCTGGGACTTTGTCAAGGAGCAAAAAGAAAAGGGTCTTATCAAGCATTGGGGATTTTCTTTTCATGCTGGTCCCGATATTTTGGATGAGATACTCACGGCTCATCCCGACGCTGAATTTGTGCAGCTTCAGCTTAATTATGCGGATTGGGAAAATCCCGACGTGACCGCAAGAGCTAATTATGAGGTAGCGAGAAAGCATGGGAAATCCATTATTGTTATGGAGCCCGTCAAGGGCGGAGCATTGGCTGAGCCTCCAAAATCTGTTCAGAAAATTTTAAAAGAGGCAGATCCAAACGCTTCCTACGCTTCATGGGCAATACGCTACGCCGCTTCTTTGGACGGTATCATTACTGTTCTTTCTGGAATGTCAAATATGGCGCAGATGAAAGATAATCTGTCCTATATGAAAGATTTCAAACCACTAAACAAAACGGAGCAGACAGCTATACAAAAGGCTCAGGAGGAGATCAACGGAATAAAATCGATCCCGTGTACAGGCTGTCATTATTGTACGGCGGGTTGTCCAAAGCAGATACCGATTCCTGAAATTTTTGCGGCTCGCAATAAACAGCTTGTATGGGGACAGCTTGAAGAGGGAAACGCGGCATACGCGCAGATTGTAGAAAATGCGGGAACTGCTTCCGACTGCATAGCCTGCGGTCAGTGTGAAAAAGCCTGTCCTCAGCAGATCAAGGTTATTGAAAAGCTTAAAAACTGTGCTGACGTTTTTAAAAAGTAAAATTAGTATGGGTTTGCCTTCGAAAAAACAGCAAACCCATATTTTATTACGTTGTTTTTCACGGCAACTATATCTGCCCTTTGATCTTTCCGAGAGTATTTTTTTCAAGCCTTGAGACCTGTGCTTGAGAGATACCGATCTCGTTAGCGACCTCAACCTGTGTTTTTCCGAGAAAGAATCGCAGGTATAGTATATTTTTTTCTCGTGGCTGGAGCAGGTTTATCGCTTCTTTGAGTGATATTTCGTCCAGCCAGTTGGAATCATCGTTCTTGTCGCCGACCTGATCTAAAACATAAAGAGTATCTCCTGCATCGGAGTATACAGGCTCATACAACGAAATAGGGTCGGTAATGCTTTCCAGAGCGAGAACAACGTCCGACTGTTTTACTCCTATTAGGTCGGATATTTCTTTTATGGTTGGCTCCTTTTGATTTTTATTGATAAGCTGTTCCTTTGCCTGCATGGCTTTGTACGCCAGATCGCGGAGAGAACGGCTTACACGTATCGGATTGTTGTCACGCATATAGCGGCGGACTTCTCCGCAGATCATAGGCACAGCATATGTGGAAAAACGTACATCAAGATCGGTATTGAAGTTGTCAATAGCTTTCATTAGCCCTATGCATCCGACCTGAAACAGGTCATCGGCATTTTCACCCCGTCCGATAAACTTCTGGATAACGCTGAGAACAAGCCGCAGATTTCCGTTAATAAGCTTTTTTCTGGCTTCCTTGCCCTCTACGCCGCCTTTTTTGCACAGCTTCAGCAGCTCAAGCTTTTCCGCTTCCTTTAAGACTGTAAGCTTGGACGTATCCACGCCGCTTATATCAACTTTATTGTAGTACATAATTTTAGCTCCCGACAATAATATTACTAAAATTATTGTCAGGAGCTGTTTTTAATATTCATTAGGAACTAATACAAAAACTGGAAATTATGAGATCACCTTTTCAAGCTCGCGTCTAAGCTTCTTAATAATGCGTTTTTCCAGTCTTGATATGTAAGATTGTGATATACCAATGATGTCGGCAACTTCTTTCTGTGTTTTTTCTTTTCCGTCTATAAGTCCAAACCGCATTTTCATTATACATTTTTCCCGTTCGGGAAGTCTTTCCACCGCTTCAAGCAGCATACTTTTTTCAGCTTCATTTTCGATATTGCCGTTTACGGTATCCTCGTCCGTGCCAAGGATATCGGACAGAAGCAGTTCGTTGCCGTCCCAGTCAATATTCAGAGGTTCATCTATCGATATCTCATTTTTGTACTGACTGGACTTTCGCAAAAACATGAGTATCTCGTTTTCTATACAGCGAGAAGCATAAGTTGCAAGTTTGATGTTTTTGCTGGGGCAGAAAGTTTTTACTGCCTTGATAAGTCCGATTGTACCTATTGAAACCAGATCTTCTATGCCGATACCCGTGGACTCAAACTTTTTGGCAATATATACAACCAAACGCAGATTGTGCGTAATAAGAATACGTCTTGCATTTTCTTCATCGGTTTCAAGCATAAGAAAAATTTCCTCTTCCTGAGCCTTGGAAAGGGGAGCGGGCAGGGTTTCGGGTCCGTTTATGTAAAAGATATTTTCAGCCTTTTTTCTAAAAAGAAAGCGTTTGATCATAGCTGCTATTTTTGTCCAAGGGTTCATTATAAGCCATTCCTTTCATATTTTTAATGTAGTATTTTAGGATTAAACACAGCGTGTTCCATTTCCTTGCTTACCACGCCGATGTATACGTCAATTGATTTTACCGAACCGTTTTCGGTATTTTTAACAATGACTCCCGACGGTTTGAAAATTGGAAGCATACCCTCAGAATTGATCGTTGAAAATGGTATAAGTCGCCAACCTTTAACGTTCGGCAAATTTTCGTTAAAGATATTTTCGTCAATAATGTCTGAGACGCTGCTTCTGCCGCAGACAATAACGGGCTTTCCTGTAAACGCGTCGGTAAGATTATTGCAAGTGTCTTCTACAGCTTTTACGGATATTGTTTTACCATCTTTTGTGATTATCAGGTCGTACACTATGTCCGCAGAATTTCTGCCGTCCATGTAATAACGGAAAAAACATATCGCCGCATATGAAACAATTGTTGAAATTACCAAAGTCAGCAGCGAGATGTTCACATACAACGTGGAGTTGTGCCAGAGCATATTTTTTCCGGCGGACAGAACAGCCAAACCGTATTCTATCCCTGCAAAAATAAAGCATACGAAAAAGAATACAGTCCCTATCCTGAAAAGCTCATGGGAAGATTTGCCTTCGCCGAAGGTTACAGTGATCATAAAAGCGGCGGACAAGATCCGTATCATCAACAGCAGTACCGAATTTATCGGCGGGAGCAGAATTATCAGTGAAAAAAGGCTTCCAACCATTGCTCCGAGAATACATTTTCCGTTTCGGAGCGGAGTATGTATAAGACGTGCCGTGGTTTTCAGCAGAAAAAAATTCGCGTAAATATTAGTAATTATAAGTATATCAACATATATGTACATAAAGCTGCCATCCTGTTTTGGTGTCACTGAGATAAACATGTGCTTTGATTTAGGACTGATATTATTATACTGCTCAGCAATTCAAAAAACTGTCGATTATAGGACAACAATAAAAAAAGCGGTTTATCTTTTGACAAACCGCTTTTTATTATTTTTAATTTTATGAAAGAATCATTATCAAGTAATTGATAAGTTCCTTGATTTGTGGCTTAGAGAACTGACCGTCCGCACCGACAGATTTTCCCTTTTCAATCATCTGTTCGTTAATGAGAGATGAGAACAGCAGTACCGGAATTTGCGAAAAGGTCTTATCGTCCTTAATAAGCTTTGTGAGTCTGTGACCGTCCATCTTAGGCATTTCAATATCGCTGATAACACAGGCGATATGAGATGTAATATCATCGCCCTTATCTCTAAAACTCTGAACATAATCCCATGCGTCCTGACCATTGCTGAAAGAAATAATGTTATGGAAACCGACTTTTGCAAGAGAATCTGTAATCATTTTGTTAAGGAACTTGGAATCGTCTGCAACAACAATATGCTTGTTTCCCGCCATATCGGTAGGTCTTTCGATCTTATCAAGACCGTTGATATCAAGACCTGCATCACGGTTAAGTGTGGATACGATCTTTTCAAAGTCCATGATAATGATGATCCTGTCATTAATCTTTGCAACACCTGTTGCAAGACCGATAGCTTCATCGCTGCTTCCGCTGGTAACAGCAGGAGGATCTGCAATATCCGCCCAAGATATACGCTGTATGCCCTTTACACTTGTAACGTGGAAAGCAACGTGCATACGGTTAAATTCGCAGATGATAAAAATTTCCTTGCCGGAAGAAGTGTGCGGAACATGAATTACCTTATGTAAATCAATAACCGAGATAAGCTTATCACGCGGGATAAACACTCCTTCGATCTCCTCAGGGGAGTTGGGAACGGGGGTTACGTCCTCATTTATCATAATTTCCGAAACTTTGGAAATATTAATACCGAAATTATTGTCACCTACTTGAAATTCAAGAACTTCAAGCTCGTTGGTACCGCTTTCCAGCAAAATATTAGTATTCATTTAAAAATCCCTCCCTAAGTTATAGTATAATTATACAACATTATTTATGAAAAATCAACCGTTAACAGAAAAAAAATATAAATTCTTTAAAATTCTCCGTTAAGTCGCTTAATCTGGCGTATATCTTCACCGACAAAGGGTATCATGCGATATACACTGAAAAGACGCGATATTATCCTGTCATTGTAGATATTTTGAAGTTCCTGAGCGGAAAGGTTGCTGTTTATAATGGTAGGAAGTCCCAGATTGATGCGTGAGTTAATGATATTGTATATTACGGACTCATAGAAGCTTGTGCGGAACTCCGAGCCTAAGTCGTCAAGAATAAGCAGGTCGGCGTTGATAAGTATTTGGAGCGTATCGGTTTCGGATGCTTCGTTTCTGCCGAAATGCTCTTTTTCTATTATCCTTAGGTAGTTCAGCAGCGAACCGTAAGCTACGGTGAAGCCGCGCTTTATTACTTCTTTGGCTATAGACAGGGAAATATGTGTTTTTCCGATACCTGTTTTTCCCAACAGGAACAAGCTCTGGGAATTAAGCGAAAAGTTTTCGGCGTACTGTTTGCAGGAATTCAAGTTATCTGACATTTTTTTAAAGCAGTCCATTCCTGATTCCGTTGTTTTTCCCTTGTAGTAGGAAAGTGAAAAATGCTCGAAATCGCAGTTTGGCATATTTGCTTCCGAGTTAAGCTTTTCCACAGCAAACCGTGTAAGCAACTTTTCAAAGCAGGAGCAGCGCTGACCGTCAAAAAAGCCTTTGTCACGGCACTTGTCACAGGTGTATTTGGGTTCAAGATAATCGGCGGGGTATCCGTTTCGGGTGAGAAGGGAACGAATCATTTCCTGACCCTGAATATTCTGATTTTTAATCTTCTCAAAATTTTCCTTGAAGCTTCCTTTATTTTTCAAGATAAGCTTTGAAAGCTCAATGCTTGTCTGGGAAAGTCTTCCTGTTATTTCCTTTATTTCGGGAATATTCAGTTCAATCTCCAATGCTCGTGTTTCAGCATCTCCTTCAGCACAAAACCGTCTTCGCTTGATCTCATTTTCAGCTTTTTCATATATGTATTTGTCAAAAGCCATGTTACGCTTCCTTTCGGTTTATTTGAATTCAGGCACGGTATTCATAGCGTGTTCAACGAGCAGGTCCAGGTTATAGGAATGTTCGCCTCCGCTTTTTTGTTCTTTATATGTATTCGCAGGCTTATTTTCAGATTTCTTTACGTCAGCTGGAGTGAAAAAACCCTTGCTGTACCAATCCATAAGTATTGAGTTCATATAACTGAATTTGACCTTGCCAATATTGTCTATGGTCTTTTCATATGCAAATGATATAAGCTCTATTGACATATTTTTTGCCGCCCAGTCGGAAACGAACTTGCGTTCGGTAGGTGTAAGGGTTCGGTTTAATTCCAGACGCGCAGACACTTGTCCGGCAAGAGAATAATAATTCTGCATACGGAGTATCTCTCGTTCCGCCTGTTCGTGAGTGACAATACCGTTTTCATGCCATTGGGAAGCAATTTTTTCTATGAATCCGATGCTTGCCTTGTTCTGCGATACGGAGAAGTCCATTATCATAAGAAGCAGGTCGGAAGCAGTTCCGTAATAATCGTGAAGCCATATAAGCGTACGCTGTTCTGTATAGGTAAGTACCTTTCCAAGGGTGGCTTCCGCTGCGCTAAAAAGGAATTTTATTTCATCGGAGCTTTCCACCCGTTCGGATATCTCGGCGGGAGATATCATTTTTGCAGCTTTTTCTCTTGCTCGCGGAGCGGTAACTTCCGGAGCAGGATTTAAAGATACAGCAGGCTGATCTGCTGATGCAGCTTGTCTGATTTGTGATGAACCGTCGCCTGTAAGAATAACTCCGACCTGCTGCCAGTAGGATACAGCGTCCTCGGCGTCCTCCTCGGTAATGCCCACGGCTTTTCCTATTTCGGCAAGTGATTCGTCCGAGTTTTTGTTTTTCAGTATGTAAAGTAGCAGCTTCACTGCTTTTCCGCTTGCAAGCTTGAGACAGTCCGCCGCAAGATCCGGTACGGCAAATACTCCGTCCGAATCGTTCCAGTTGATCTTATACTTCATTGGTATGGCAATGCTTCCTTTCAAGGTATTTTACACATATTTTTTACATCTGAAGAATATTATAACATATTTTGAAAAAAAAATCACTATAAACTTGACCAAAAATTTTTTTCGTGATATTCTATAAATATACAAGGCTGAAAGGAGCAATTTTTACAAATGGAAGAAAACACCAATATGCCTGTCGAAAAGGAACAGGTTACGGAAGAAATAACGAGAAAGCAGTATACCAAGCAGCAAAATATACTATACACCGTGATTTCGGTAGTATTATTTCTTATAATATATTTCGGTGGGGGAAAAGCACTGGAGCTTATAAACCGTCCCTACAGAATATACTGTTATCCCGAAACGGTTTTGGAAGAAGATGTGATAGACCTTTATGATATATGCGGGATAACCAATGCTAAGGGGATAAGTTTTGAAGCGGCTCGTCTGAGGAAAGAGGGAGGCTTTGAAACGCTCGTGCTTTTTTCGGGAATTGCTGATGAAGAATATTTTGCTGAAAATTGTATAAATTTTGAATACGGCGATATCGTTGAGGATATCCGTACTGAGTTCTATCCGTACCGTGAAAACCCGTCTGCCGCTGAATACGCTTACGCCACAAGGTATGTGGATATTAACGACCCAAATAGATATATTTCGGTTTTTGACTATAACGGAGTGATTTACGCCGAATATACCTGTCTCGGAAACAGTTTGTCGCCTGATGTTAAAGCTTTTTTTGCAGACGGTGAAAAAGTGTATTGAAAATGTTGCAATTTAATACAAAATGTGGTATAATGTTTTTAAATAGATTTTAGCGGAAAGGAAGAACGGTTTGTTGACGGATTATAAGGTTAAGGTCAGAGAAATATTGACCCAAAGAGATTCGCCGTATTTGTGCTGTCTGCGAAGCTTCGGCTGTCAGCAGAACGTAAGCGACGGCGAGAAAATTCTCGGTCTGCTGTGCGAAATGGGTTACGGTGTAACGGACGATGTTTCTTCTGCCGATCTTATTCTGTACAACACCTGCGCGGTCAGAGAAAATGCGGAACTGAAAATCTACGGACTGCTCGGCGATCTGAAACATCTAAAAGAAAGCCGTCCCGACCTTGTCATAGGTGTGTGCGGCTGTATGGCGCAACAGGAGCAGGTCGTGGAAAAGATACGCAGAACTTACAGACAGGTAGACTTGATTTTCGGTACGTTTGCGGTAAACGAGCTACCGAAACTACTGTATGAGACGCTTACCGAACGTGGTACAAAGGTTGATATTACCGAATATGACGGCGGCATTGCGGAAAATATCCGTCCCGTTAGAAGCTGTGCTTTTAAGGCGGGAGTGCCGATAATGTATGGCTGTAATAATTTCTGCTCATACTGTATAGTACCCTATGTTCGGGGACGTGAGCGCAGCAGAAACCCTGAAGCGGTGCTTAGCGAGATAAGGGAACTTGTTGAGAACGGCTGCAAAGAGATAATGCTTCTTGGACAGAACGTCAATTCATATGGAAAAAATCTTGACCCGCCCATCGGTTTTTCCGAACTTCTGCGCAGGATCAACGATTTGGACGGTGATTTTAGGGTAAGGTTTATGTCTCCGCACCCCAAGGACGCGGATAGGGAACTTATCGATACTATTATAGAATGTGATAAGTTATGTAAGCATATGCATCTGCCGCTCCAATCGGGCAGTAACCGTATTTTAAAGGAAATGAACAGGCGGTATACCACTGAAAAATACATGGAAACGGTAAGCTATGCGAGAAGCAGGATACCAGATTTTTCGTTCAGTACGGATATAATTGTGGGTTTTCCCAACGAGACCAGCGAGGATTTTGAGGAAACTTTGAAAATTGTCCGCGAGGTAAAGTACGATAATATTTTTTCGTTTATATATTCTAAGAGGGCGGGTACTAAAGCTGCTCATATTGAAGATATAATTTCCGATAAAGAAAAAAGCGAACGTATGAGGGAACTGTTAGAGCTTCAGAGAGAGGTTTCTTCAGAGCATTTCAAAAGATTTGTCGGCAGGACGTTGAACGTGCTTTTTGAGTCGGGAACTAAAACCGAAGGTTGGTATACCGGCAAAAGCGACGAGTTTATCATTGTTGAGGCAAAAGCGGACGATTCTGCTATCGGACATATGAAAAGGGTAAAGATCACAAAAGCCTTTAACTGGGCTTTGCAGGGCGAAATCATTGACTAACAGGAAAGGAATGGTATTATGACAATTTCCGGAGTAAACAGTGCGGCTGAGTTGTACAAATATGTTTCTCAGGGTGGAAATGCAGGTGGAGCCACCTTTGCGGACGCTCTTTCTGCGGCTGCGGAAGCTGACGAGGCTATGAGTGTTTCAGGAAATTCTGTGATGAAGTCCGATGAGGAAATCATAGGCGAAACATTAATGGATATCTATCGTAAAAAGCAGCAGAAGGACAACGAGGAGAAAGAACCTGAAAAGGACTTTTGGGAGCTGAGAACAGAACGTCAGAAGCTTTTGGACGAGTATTTTGAGAAGAAAGAGTTGCAGCGCAAAGCGTTTGAAAAGCTTGCTCTGAAAAGACAGCAGGAAAGAGAATGTCTTTTCAACGGCGAGGGCGTGCTGTTCCTGCACTCGGCTGCAGCTGATATTTTCGCACATATGGGTATGCTTTAATTGCAGACTTTAAATAAAAATAAAGGAGTTTTTTATCAATGAACGTTATTGACAAGGCAAGAGAACTGGGAAAGATGATACAGGCGGACGAGAGATACGCTGCCTATATAAAGGCTAAGGAGGCTAACGACAGCGATTCCGAGCTTCAGCAGATGATAAACGAGTTTCAGATGAAGCGTGTTGAGCTTAACGCTGAAATGGCTAAGGACGACCGAAGTGCTGAAAGACTTACCGCTCTGGACAACGAGATCAAGTCTCTTTACGGAAATATAATGGGTAACAAAAATATGGCAGACTATAATGAAGCGAAAACTGCCATGGACGATCTGCTCACACAGATAAACGTTATTATCACATATTCGGCTAATGGCGAGGATCCTGAAACCTGTCCCACTGAGGAACCCGGCGGCTGCGGAGGAAGCTGTTCGACCTGCGGCGGCTGCCACTAACTGCTAAGCAAAAATTTATTGAGAGGAGACGTTGACCTGCCGTTCAGCACGGACTCACTCTTATACACAACTCAGATCCAACGAGACCGAGGCTGATATACTA
>CAMWRN010000023.1 GCA_947176675.1 uncultured Clostridia bacterium
ATACTATGAAAGACAGAAAGATAATTATTCCCGTTTCGATCATTGCGGGAATCGCGGCAATAGGGGCAGCCGTTGCCGCATTGAGCAGCTCAGCTTCATCGGTATCATATGCCGAAACTTCGGAGATACAGCTTAAAACGCTGGAAAATACGATATCGGTGGGAGGCACCGTTGAAAGCTCGGAGAGCCGCAAGGTATATTCCAAGCTGATGTACCCGGTTGAAAAAATAAACGTTTCTGTTGGGGATTCCGTAAAAAAGGGTGACGTACTTTGCACGATCAATACTGAGGAGCTTCAGCAACAGATACTTCAGCAGCAGGCTTCGGTAGAAAGCAGCGGCATAAGTTCTGACTACAATCTTTCCGAAGCAGAGGAAAGATACACCGAAGCTCTGGAAAAATACCAAAACGGTGAGAACTCTGCGCTGATAAATGCGCAGAAAGCCATAGATCAGGCTGAAAAAGCTCTCGAGGACGCAAAGCGTCAGGAAAAGCTTGGCATAAGCTCGTCTCTCCCCATAAATATCCAGTCAGCGGAAGCAAATCTTCAAAGCGCAAAAAATAATTACGACAATGCCGTTAAGGCGTACGACAAAGCTGTAAAAGAGCTTGAACCGGAAAATTATCCCGCAAATGTCAGAGCGGTCGTCGAATCAATAGACGAGTATAAAGAATCGCTTCGCATTGTGGAAAATCATCTCTATAACGCGGAGCTTGAATCTGCTTATGTAAAATACAACACCGCTAAGGGAAATTATACTACAGCTAAGGAAAATATGTCTGACGGTACAGGCAATCTTGATGAGCTTCAGGAAGCCTACACCGCAGCAAAGCAGGAGTACGAAACCCTTCAAAGCAAATATAACGAGGACAATCTCAAAAAGCAGATAGAGACCGCAGAGAATCAGCTTGAATCCATGATCGAAGGTCTTGAAGCAGCAAAAGACAGCGCGGAAATTTCCGTTGAAAATGCAAAGCTTGCGTATGACAAGGCTGCTGCCGATCTTGACAACGTCAAGGATCAGAACAGCAACACCGAGGAAAGCTACGGCATTGCGGTCAAGAACGCCGAGGACGCTCTCGCAACTGCAAAAAGCGACTACGAGAACGCCGTAAAGCAGGTGGAATCCGAGCTGTCCTCCCTGAAAAAACAGGCAGAGCAGCAGCGCACCATTTCCGGTCTTAACGACCCGCAGGTAATCATTCTTCAGAATCTCAGGGATAAGCTTGAATACGCGGTCGTGACCGCTCCATGCGACGGTGTTGTCACTTCGGTGCGCGCCGAGGAGGGACTTATCGCAGAGGGTCCGCTGTTTGTCATTGAGGATCTGGACGACCTCAAAATAAGCTCTATGGTGGGCGAATACGACATTTCGGGCGTAAACGAGGGCATGACAGCAACAATCCGATGCGATGCACTTAACGGTGCGGAATACGGCGGAAAGGTAATTACCGTTTCACCTACGTCGGACGCTGCGGCTTCGGCTACAGGCGTAAACTACAAGATCGAGACCGAGGTAGACGACGAGGACGGTAAGCTCCGCGTGGGAATGAGCGCAAAGGTTGATATAGTCAGTGAGCGCAAGGAAAATGTCCTTACGATTACATACGATTCTCTGGCGACTGATGCTGACGGAAACGATGCGGTCTACATTGCGGAAAAAGGCGAGGACGGCGTATGGAGAGCAAGACTTGTTACGGTTGAGATAGGTCTGGAAACGGATTATGAGATAGAAGTCATTTCAAGCGAGCTTAAATCGGGTATGCTTGTTCTCACAGACACAGCCCTGCTTTCCGACGGAGCGGTCGTTATGATAAACGAAGAAGCCGAAAACAGCGAAACAACAGCAGAGCAGGTGACAGAAGAATGAGCAAAACGATTATAGAAATGAAAGGTATTGTCAAAAGCTTCTATATCGGTACTCCAAACGAACTTGAAATTCTTCACGGACTGAATATTTCCGTTCCGGAAGGACAGTTCGTTTCGATAGTGGGAGCGTCCGGTTCGGGCAAATCCACGCTGATGAACATTGTGGGAGCTCTTGACAGGCAGACCGCGGGACACTACAGTCTCGACGGCATAGACATCACCAAAATAAGTGACAACGAGCTTTCAAGCATTCGCAACAAAAAGATAGGTTTCGTTTTTCAGACCTTTAACCTTATCGCAAGGACCTCCGCGCTGAAAAATGTGGAATTACCCATGCTGTATGCGGGTATGCCTTCCCGTGAGCGGACAAAGCGTGCAAGGGAGCTTCTCGAACTGGTGGAAATGACAGAAAGATCAGGCCATATGCCCAATGAGCTTTCGGGCGGTCAGAAGCAGAGAGTCGCTATTGCAAGGGCCATGGCGAACGATCCTGCCATAATTCTTGCCGACGAGCCCACAGGTGCGCTGGATTCCAAAACGGGACGTCTGGTTATGGACATCTTCCACAAGCTTCACAAAGAGCAGGGCAAGACTATTGTCCTTATCACCCACAACCCCGAACTTGCAGAGGAGACAGACAGAGTTATCACCCTTTCGGACGGTTCGATAGTAAGCGACCGGATGCTGAAAGGGGGCGCAGCTGAATGAATCTGTTTGAAAACATTAAAATGGCGTTTGCCTCTCTGAAATCCAACAAAATGAGAGCAGTGCTTACGATGTTGGGTATCATTATCGGTATCAGTTCTATTATAATGATAACCACCCTCGGAAACATTCTGCGTAAAAGTCTTACCGATACGCTTAACTCTCAGGGCGGTTCAAAGCTTGTTGCATTTCAGATATCGCTGAAGCCCGAGTATGTAAGAGATTACTACATGACCGAGGACCTGATAACCGAGGACATGATAGAAAACGTAGCCGAACGCTTTGCTGAGGATATTGAGGAAATAGTTATTTCCGGAGGATACGAAAGCGGAAAGGTAAGATACAGGCGCGAGGATCTTGACGTTTACATCAACGGCGTAAACCCCGGCTATATTGCCCGCACGTCGGACGAAATAATTGCGGGACGATACATAAACGACAGCGACCTTGCCAGAGGCGCAAACGTCTGCGTTATCAGCGAAAAACAGGCGAAAAAGCTTTACGGCGGTGTAAAGGAAGCTATCGGACAAAGGTTTTCCGCAAAATTTCTGGGGCAAAATCACGAGTTCACGGTAATAGGCGTTTACGAAACAAAAATGACCGCTCTAATGAGCGCGATGAATTCACTGAACACAACAGCTGAGGACTGGGACACGGAAGTCTACGTTCCCTACAGAGCGCTGACGAAAATATACGGAGGAAGCGAGGAAGCATTTTTCGCGTATTACGCTATCGTAAACGACGGCGTTGACCCCACAAGCTTCTGCGAAGAAGTCCAAAGCTACATGAACAACCGCTGGTACCGCGACAACGACAGTATTATGATTCGATACATGACAGGTGAATCCGAAATGGCGATGATGGATCAGGTCATGGGAATAGTTTCAATGGTAATTGCCATAATTGCGGGAATTTCCCTTATCGTAGGCGGTATAGGCGTTATGAACATCATGCTTGTTTCCGTTACAGAGCGTACACGCGAGATAGGAGTCCGCAAAGCGCTGGGAGCGCCCAACTCGGCTATAAGAAGCCAGTTTATCATAGAATCCATAATCATATGCCTTATCGGCGGATTTATCGGAATAATTCTCGGTATCCTGCTGGGAAATATCGCTGGAGTAGTCATCGGCACAGTTGCACCTCCTTCGACGGGAGCAATGGTGCTTGCGGTATCCTTCTCAATGGCGATAGGTATTTTCTTCGGATATTACCCTGCAAACCGCGCCGCAAAGCTTGATCCCATCGAAGCTCTGAGGTACGAATAATATAGATTTTTTGCAGACGTTCCGTTACGGGACGTCTGCAAACTTGTAAAATATAAGATACAGCAAAGGAGTTTTGGTGATGTCAGAGGAAAAAATAAGCCTTTCGGCAGGTAAGACAATAACCCATATAGCGGCGTATCTGCTGCTTTTTCTTGCGGGGGACCTTGTCAGTTCGCTTCTGTTCGACCTGTTGTTTTCCGTAGTAAAGCTTCCAAGCGGCTGGATGTATCAGCTCCCCCGCGCTCTGGGAACACTTGCCGTAACATGGCTTCTGTTTTGGCTCTATACGTCGAAGGTGCTGCGAATGAAAATGAGTGATTTCGGCATAACCCACAAGGTCAGGGTATGGGCGGTACTGCTGTCGCTTTTGTTGCCTGTTCTTACTGCGGCGGTATTCTGTGCTGCCGGAAAGGTAAGCATAACTGAGTCCTCTCTCGGAAACGTATTTGGATCAGCAGCGGCTTCTCTTGCATTTGCGCTTAAAGCAGGCATTACTGAGGAAATGCTTTTTCGCGGCTTTATTATGACCTTAGTCGGACATAAGTGGGGTAAAAAGCTTGCGATAATTGCGCCGTCCGTGTTTTTCGGCTGCGTGCATCTGATAAATTTTGAAAAAAATTTCACTTTCGCAGGAGTTGTTTTGCTTATTGTCAGCGGCTCTCTCGCAGGGATAATGTTCTCACTTGCCGCGGACAGAGGTTCGGTGGGCAGCAACGCGCTCATGCACACAATCTGGAATTTCATTATGGCAACGAATATTATGCATATTACAACTGAACAGGAAGCGTACGGTGCGCCGCTGGTTTCCGTTATAATACCGTCGGAAAGCATACTGCTGACAGGCGGAGATTTTGGCGCAGAAGCTTCAATTATTGCGGTTGTCGGATATGCCGCAGTATGCATATTAATAATGCTTGCGGGAAAAAAGACGGCCAGCAGCAGAAACTATTGACATTCCTCTGTAAACATGCTATAATTATTCTACAATAATATACAATATCTGCCACCGGGCAGGAATGTTAAAAACATTCGCCGCATATCGTTAGGTCTTTGAAGATATGCGGACGAATGTGTTTTTGTTTTCGGGAGGTTTACTATGCTAAAAAGAATTCTGAACTATTTTACCAAAGGAGAGATCGCTTTGTGGATGTCCTCGGTAACGGCTATCACCGCGTCCTTTCTCATATTTGACAGGACAGGCTGGCTGAAGCTTGCCGCGTCCCTGATAGGCATTACCGCGCTTATTTTCAACGCCAAAGGCAACCCTGTCGGACAGATACTGATAATCATTTTCAGCGTTCTGTATGGAATAATTTCCTACTCCTTTGCCTACTACGGAGAGATGATAACCTATATGGGAATGTCCGCGCCTATGGCTCTGCTGGCATTTATTTCCTGGATGCGCAATCCCTACAACGGGAATCGCTCCGAGGTAAAGGTCAACCGCATAAAACGGAGAGAAGTCGTCTTTATGCTTGTGCTGACTGCCGCGGTAACAATTTTGTTTTACTTTATACTGGATAAATTCGGTACGGCAAATTTAATTCCAAGTACTTTATCCGTGACTACAAGCTTTATAGCGGTCTACCTAACATTCCGCAGAAGCGAGTTCTACGCAGTCGCATATGCGGCAAATGATATGATACTGATAATCCTGTGGGTCATGGCGGCTATGTCTGATATCTCCTATCTGTCAGTTATAATCTGTTTTGCAATGTTCCTGCTGAACGATCTTTACGGCTTTATAAGCTGGAGGAAAATGAGAAAGCGTCAGGCAGAAAACGACAAAAATATTGCCCAATAAATAATTAAGGCATACAAGTAAACTCCTGTATGCCTTTTATTTGGCTTTCTTTTGAACGTAAAATGCCCCCTTTGTCAGACTTTTTTCTCGGTATATTTCTATTATACCGCATTGTCTGGCTAAATGGGAGCATTTCAAAATTTCTTCTTGGACTTGCTTTTATTAAATTGAATTACAAAATATCATATAAAATATTTATGCTTGCTCGTAAGAGCCGAAAGCATATCCAAACGGATCTTGTTCTGATATTCGGGCTTGACCATATAGAGAACATAATATTCCAGCAGACAGATATCCGGAAGCGTCCTGCCTTCGATCTTAAAGTTGACAAATCCCATGGGTATATATTTATCAATAATAGCCTGCGGAGAAATATAGGTCTCGTATTCAGTTATACTGTACGGACCGTTATTCATGAAATCACATGAAAAACCGTTAGGCTCAAACGGCTTCTTTGTAAGCATATTTTTCTTATGCTCCCATTCCGCTATCTGATCCAGACCTATCGAACGATAATGTTCTCCCCTGCGCTTGCACTTAGGAGTGCAGCAGGCGTTCACCAACACCTCGCATCTGGAGCGATCCTTTTCATCTATCTGCTCCAGCTGATCGAACCGGTTGTTGAAGTTGTAATCCAGAACCACATACTTGTAATCTTTTTTCAGTTCTTCTTTTACGCCGTCAATGTTTTCTATCTGCTTACATGTTGAGGAAGTAATAGGATAATCGGGATAATTTTCCCTGATATACTCTTCAAGCAAAGGAGAAAAAACGATCGCTTCGTTAAAACCGTTATTGCACATACGCATAACCTGGTTGCAGAAAGTATCGCCGAGATGCTTTTTTTCAAGCATAGGATTTGTATGCGTAAAACGAAGCGGGATATTTTTGCTGTTAAGAGCCTCGGAAACGTGCTTGACGAAATCCATATCGGTAACACCGCCGAGGAAACGTCCGCCGTTCCAGACACACCCGCCGAAGTTGCCGAAAACCGATGCAATCTTCAAGCCGTCGTGAAAATATTCGGGATATTTTGAAATTGAATTTATCAGGATCGTGTTAAGATAAAGATGATTTGTAAAATCGGGAATATGAAAATTTATTTCCATAATATATTACACAGCCTCCACTTTTATGATATTAATTATTATATCATATACGGTCGGAATTTGCAAGAAGAATTTAAAAAAAGCATAAAGCTGAAAATTCACAGCTTACGCTGTTTCTTTTTCGAGGTAAGTTCAAAACTGTTCTCTGTCATTCTCCTGATCTCTTCGCCGGGAACGTCCGATTCGAGAAAAACCGTATTCCAGTGAACCTTGTTCATATGGTACGCTGGGATCACTCCCTCGTATGCGCTGCGTAGAAAATCCGCCTCCATCGGCTCGCATTTAAGGTTTACAATATCCTTACCGTTCAGCTTCATGACCAGCGCAAACCATTTGCGCGTATCGCGGTGACGAATAACGACGCTTTCCGCGTCGTCTTCAAAGGGCGTGTCCGAAACCGCCGCGGCAATAGTGCCGCAGAATTCCAGATACTCATTTTTAGTCATAAATAAATTCCTGCTTTCAAAAATCAATAAAAACAGAGTCCAAACATTAAGCGCTAAAAGCCTGTACACCGCCGCATGATTTTTCTTTTGGCGGAACGCTTATATGCGGCAGATCAATCTTCAAGATACCTGTCAGGTTCTGCGGGAGAGTAAGGCTCTCTCACATCTGTAAGCCCCATAAGGAAATCCACGCTTGTTTTATAAAAAGCCGCAAGCTTAGCCATAACAGGCAAAGACGGTTCCAGCTCTCCCGTTTCATATCTCGAATATGTCTGCTGTTTGCAGCCGAGGTACTCGGCAATATGACGCTGGTACAAATCGTTGTCCTCGCGCAAATCACGAATTCTAAGATTCATTTGAATCCTCCCTAAAATCAAGAAAAATACAATTGCACATAATCCAATAATTATATTATGACATATATTTTGATTTGTGGGTGAGTTTACACGATAGATGGATATAAAAATTTTTCAAGCGGCTGTTTGGACCGTTTTTTATTAAAACATATGCAAAATTATCCGTTAAAAATCCTTTTTATAACATTTATGGCAAATTTTACAGGCGGTTGATTGGTTACGTACACTACTTTAGAATCTGCATTTTTTCCTGTTGTATACACGTTTCCGTTAATTTTTTCACTGCGGATGCACGCCCGTCCCGCCAAAAACTCCACCGCCGCCGCCAACAGCAGAAATCCCGCAGCGCAAGCGCCAAAGAAAGCCGCCGTAC
Organism: uncultured Clostridia bacterium; assembly: GCA_947176675.1. Taxonomy (GTDB): domain Bacteria; phylum Bacillota; class Clostridia; order Oscillospirales; family Ruminococcaceae; genus RGIG8773. The sequence goes on from CAMWRN010000023.1 coordinate 7,929, forward strand.
GCTTTGCAGCTTTGAAAATTTCCTCGATCATATACCGTCCCTTTCCTGTTCAACATCAAGCTGAAAGTAAAAATCATCCATGACGAAATCCTTTCCGATGTCTGTCACACCCTCTCCGATCTTGCGGAATCCGCGTTTTTCATACACGGAAACCGCGGTATCATTGTGCTTGTTGACCGTAAGCCATATCGCTTTAAGTCCGTTCTCGCGGCAGTATCTTTTCAGGAATTCAAAAACCTCCGTAGCGTAACCTTTTCCGCGGCTGTCCTTTTTTACGTACAGCTTGGACAGGAAAAGCCGTCCGTCGCCGTCATGACGTATTGCCGTGTAGCCGACCCGCGTTCCTCCATTAAGCAGCAGGAAATATTTATATCCCTCCGAATTAATCTGTTCTTTCATCGCCCGCGCCGACTGAAACCTTTCAACCATATAATCGATCTGCTCCGCGCTCAGTACCGAAGGGAAGAACTCGTGCCATATCTCATCGGCAAGAGCCGCCGCAGTTTCGATCTGCGCCTCGGTTTTTACCTCCGTAAAATTCAGTTTGGACATCTTCCGCTCACTCCTTAATTTTTTGAAAAATCTCTCAAAAAGCTCTTTGCATTCCCGTTCCATAACGCCTGCGGTAACTTCGGTTCGCCTTAAAAGGCTGCCGCTTTTGAGACGTGTAAACGCACCGGGAGACGAATCGTCGCTCATACCGAAAACGACACGTTTTATGCGGCTGTTCAATATCGCCCCGCTGCACATGAGGCAAGGCTCGAGAGTAACATACAGCGCACATTCGCTGAGCCGCCAGCCGCCGAGTGTTCTGCACGCTTCGTCTATTGCGATAACTTCCGCGTGGGCGAGAGCGTTTCTGTCCTGCTGACGGCGGTTGCTTCCCCGCCCCGCGATAAAGCCGTCCGACCTTACGACCAATGCTCCCACAGGTACTTCCCCTCGCAGCATGGCCTCTTCGGCAAGACCTACTGCAATGCTCATATAGTATTCATCGTTTTTCAAGAAATTCAAGATACAGCACCGCCTAAGACGTAAATTTAATATTAAACGCGGTAACAAGGAAAGTTAGCGCAAGCCATATCACAACAGGTATACAGGTGGCAGCCTCCAGTATTTTTCTGCCGAAGGACATATACCCCGGTCTTATCCTCATGGAAAAGCTGTCGCTTTTGCCGTAAAGAAAATTCACAGCTGCGATAAGACCTATCATGATCGTCAGAAACACAAACGATCTCATTATGATAGCACTGTACGCAGGGTCAGTGTAATAGTTTATATAGCAAAGCACGCAGATGTAAGCTCTTGTAACAACACGCATTATTATACCGGTTACCACCGAGCCGGTCCGTATAACAAAATATCCTGCCACAAAAGACGTCACTGCCGCAAAGGGAAAGCTTACTATATCATAGGTCGATGAAGCTATAATAAGACTTGTAATAAAGATAGCCGTACCGTCCCCGAATTGTCTGACCAGCTGAAGAGTTACGCCGTGAGTACACAGCTCGCTTATTGCAGGTACGATCAGCATAGAGACAAGAACAGTGTACACAATGCCGTTTGATTCCGCTCCAACAGTATACGACGGCATTGGGTCTATCCTGAACACCGTGAGTACCCTGTTATAAAAAAACGCCATAACGGAACATACCCCTGCCGCAAGCAGCGCAGCGGGAACGGCAAATCCGAACATCGGCTTGTTGGTAACGCGGGTCGGGAGCATCACCGAAAACGGTATTTCCAAATGCTTTATAAGAATAGCCGTAGGTATGACTCTGCCGAGTATTTGAGATAAAATATCAAGCAGCGTGATAAGCGTTTTGCTTCCGTAGCGTTCTCCCGAAAAAAAGCTGTAGTAGATGTTCATTCCCATACTTTCCATAACGGGAGGAAGAAAATATTTAAAAAAAATATCAACTATCACACGGTAAAGAAGTATTATTCCCAGTATCGTAAGCACCTTGCGGAAAGTTTTCGCTTCGTAGGCTTCGGGGTAATCATTGATAAAACCCATGCCGTCCTGATAAGTGAGCCTATCTGGATTTTCCACAAAGTAGAAGCCTATTGAATTTCTCTTTTGTCTGCGCCATTTTTTGAAGCTCTCGTTATACTGCTTATCCTGATACCGCCAGTTCAGGCGGTCGTCCTCCTGATCCTGATCCTGCGTTTTTTTATCTTTCTCGGTACTTTTTTTCATTTGGCTTCACCCCGTTCCGTTCGGTAAACAGACTCTGCCCATAAGAATATCGCTTATGCATACAAAAAAGTCATGAATGAACTTATATCTGTTTCTTTACATTTTAGCACGAATTTATTTCGATTCGGTTAATATTTTGCTACCTGCTTGTTTATTTTACAATTTCGCGGTAATTTACATATTATACATATTTTATTTACTGTTTATCTGTATAAATATGTGTTCAAATGATTTACAATACATATGAACAATAATTCATACGATAAATAAATTGGAGTGTGACTGTTAATGGAAGAAAATAAAAAAACCGTTTTGGGCTGTGAAGAACAATCAACCGAAATATCCGAGCATACGGATATTTCAGAGACCGGATCCTCCAACCCGGACATTGTAAAAGCAATAGCGGAAAAGCTTCCCGACGAAGAGCTTCTTTACGACGTTGCGGAGCTTTTCAAGGTGTTCGGAGATTCCACCAGAGTGCGCATTATCTGTGCACTGTTTGAAAGCGAGATGTGCGTGTGTGATATCGCGGGAGTTCTTAACATGACCCAGTCCGCAATATCCCACCAGCTGAGAGTGCTGAAACAAGCGCGTCTTGTAAAGTATCGCCGCGAGGGCAAGACCGTGTTCTACTCCCTTGCGGACGGACATATTCAGACTATCTTCAATCAGGCCTTTGAGCATATAATGGAGTGAACTTTATGGATTTCTGGGATAAAATAGCGGGAGTATACGACATTGCCGAGTCCTTTAACGGAAGAGCCTATCGGGCAATGCTGGAGGGCGTGAGACAGATCGTGCCGCAGGGAGCAGCAGTCCTTGACTGCGCCGCGGGAACCGGCGAGCTTACCGCAGCCGCAGCAGAAAAAGCGGACAGCGTTCTGTGTACCGATCTTTCCTTTCCAATGCTTGAACAGGCGAGGAAAAAGTGCAGAAAAGCGGGACTTAAAAACGTCCGCTTTGCAGAACGTGATATTACCGCTCTTGACGACAGCGATGAGACTTATGATATCGTTATCGCGGGAAATGTGCTCCATCTTCTTGATGACCCGCAGGCTGCGGTCAGAGAACTGCTTCGGGTCACAAAAAAGGGCGGAAAGCTTATTCTTCCAACGTTTCTGATAAATGAAAACAAGGCCGCAAAAATCCTTACAGGCGCTTATAAGCTTCTTGGATTTGACCCGTCCTCAAATTATTCCGAAAGCGATTATGCGGAAATGCTCCGCGGCTTCGGTCCGATGAAGCTTACCGTACTGAAAGGAACAATACCAGTAGGCTTTGCGGTTCTGAAAAAAATGTGAAAGGAGAATCCTTATGGAAATGGTTCTGTATATGAAAAATCTTGACTGTCCCAACTGCGCTGAAAAAATTCGCGCCGAAACGGAAAAGATTCCCTTTGTAAAAGAGGCGGGAATGAACTTTATGGCGAAGAAGCTTTCGCTTACGGTAGCCTCCGAAAGCGAAGACGCGGTGCTTAAAGAGGTGCGCAGGATAACTGCTTCCATGGAGCCGGACGTTGAGGTCATGCTCCTTGAAAATGCGTCTGCACCTGCCTTGAGTGATGACGATGAAGATGATTCCGATGTAAAGACTATGGCTGTGCGAATTGCAGTATCGGCAGCAGTTTTCGCGGTCGGACTGATTTTCCGCGAAAGTTCTTACGCTTTGTGGATATTCCTCGCGGCGTACTTTATAATCGGTCTCGACGTGCTTATGACCGCGGGTAAAAATATCCTGCGCGGCAGACCCTTTGACGAATGTTTTCTTATGGCGGTAGCTTCTCTGGGAGCGTTCTGTATCGGAGAATACCCCGAAGGCGTTGCTGTAATGATTTTATATCAGCTTGGCGAGACCTTGCAGGACTGCGCTGTAAGACGGTCGAGGAAAAGCGTTTCCTCCCTTATGGATATACGTCCCGATATTGCTTCGGTAAAGCGCGGTAACGGCGTTGAGCAAGTTCCTCCCGAAACCGTCGAAACAGACGAGATTATCGTTGTCAGAGCCGGTGAAAAAATTCCTCTGGACGGCATTATTGTTTCAGGAAACACCACTGCGGACACCTCCGCGCTTACGGGAGAAAGCGTTCCCGCACAGCTCTCCGAGGGAGACGAGGTAATGAGCGGATGCGTTAATCTGAGCGGACTTATTGAAGTTCGGGTCACAAAGCCTTTCGGTGAATCCACGGTAACAAAAATTCTCGAAATGGTGGAAAACGCTTCCGCAAAAAAAGCCAGAACGGAACAGTTCATTACCCGCTTTGCAAGGTGGTACACACCATGTGTGGTAATTGCCGCATTGCTTCTTGCGATAGTTCCCACGATAATCAGCGGTTACGATCAGCGTTATATTTACAGCGCGCTTTCCTTTTTGGTAGTATCCTGTCCCTGCGCATTGGTTATTTCTGTGCCTTTAAGCTTTTTCGGAGGTATCGGAGGCGCGTCCGCGAAAGGTATACTTATCAAAGGCGGAGTAACTATGGAACAGCTTGCCGACTGCGGCACTGTGGTCTTCGACAAGACGGGAACCCTTACCGACGGTACGTTCGATATTACCGAAATAATTCCGTCAGACTGCTCAGAGAATGAACTTCTCGGACTTGCGGCAGTTGCTGAACAAGCTTCAAATCACCCTGCTGCAGCGGCTGTTATGAGACGGTTCGGCGGTACTCCGGAAAAAGCGGAGATAACCGAGCTTGCGGGCAGAGGAGTCAAAGCCGTAAACGGCGACAGGACTATCCTCGCAGGAAACAGAAAGCTTATGGAAGAAAACGGCATTGCGGGAATACCCGCGGTGGAATCGGCCGGAACGCTGATATTCGTTGCCGAAAACGGAGTCTACAAGGGCGCGGTGGTTATTTCTGACAGAATAAAAGCTGATGCGGAAAAAACTGTGTCCGAGCTGAAAAAGTCGGGCATCAGGACTGTCATGCTCACGGGAGACAGGCAGGCTGCCGCAGATGTTACAGCGAAAAAGCTTGGTCTTGACGAATGGCACGCAGAACTTCTCCCCGACGGAAAAGTAAGGGCCGTTGAGGAGATAATTGAAAAAAATTCCCATAAAAAGAAGAAAAACAAAACCGTATTTGTGGGCGACGGAATAAACGACGCACCCGTACTCATGCGGGCAGACGCGGGGGTCGCTATGGGCGGTATAGGCTCGGACGCTGCTATCGAGGCGGCGGACGCGGTCATAATGACCGACGAACCCTCCAAGCTTATCGAAGCAATACGCATTTCCCGCAAAACGAAAGGCATAGCTGTGCAGAACATAGCATTCTCCCTTGCGGTAAAGGCGGCAGTGCTTATTCTTTCTGCATTCGGACTCACCACAATGTGGGCGGCGGTTTTCGCCGATGTGGGAGTGTGTCTTATTGCCGTGGCAAACGCGCTTCGTGCAAAAAAATAAAAACTAAAGGGAGCTTCGCTTGCGGCGTTTGCTCCCTTTGCGCAAATTTTGGTATGTACTGATGGATCGGGGGACATGATAGTGGAGCTTGATTATTTAAAAATAAAAACCGAGAATGGCGTGATGTACGGCGGAGATCAGAAATACTTAGGAAAATCCGCCGCCAAAAGCGGCTGCGGCATGATCGCCGCTTGCGATATGCTGCTATATCTTTCGAAAAAAAACGCCGGAACAATTTCTTTTTCCGAATATACCGCATTTGCAGAAAAGCTTCGGGACGAAGTTTTTTATAATAATACCGGGAATCTAATAGGAATATTTCCGCGCAGAATTGCAAAAGTTCTCACAGAAAAAAGCGGACGGAAATTCAAATATTATCCCGCTGTTAAATTTTTCGGGAGAAACGGCAAAAAGCTTGCGGAATTTATTTCTGAAGAAATAAAAAGCGGCATTCCCGTGATAGTCCGCGTGGGAGCGGATATCGGCGGACTTCCTTATAAAATAAGATACCCCGCTTCGGGAAAAAGCTTCACGGGTAAAATGAGCTGGCACTATATTACCGTGACTGGCATTTCGGAAAGCGGGATATTGACTTTTTCTTCATGGGGAGGGAAAGGGAGCGTATCCTGCGCCGCGCTTTACAGACATTTTGGCTTTACGGGCGGAATTATCGCTGCGGACTACCGGTCCTGAAAAACGTTCGTGTAGACAATATTTTTCTTGGGCACTATCTTATTTCGGGCGAAAAGCTCCGACACGGTGACGAACTCGTAGTTCTCCAGCTTCATGGCAGGAATTATTCTGTCTATTGCCTCAACAGTGCGGAAATTTCCCGTCATGTCATGGAGAAGAATTACCGTTCCGTCACTCACCTGCTCCATAATTTTGTTGAAGCGTTCGTCTGCGGAGACCTCATCGTTCCAGTCGTCAGCGCCCACGCCGCAGATAAATGTCAAATCAATAGTATCAAACATAAGCTGATTATAGGATATGTACGGCGGACGGAAAAACTGCGGTCGTCTGCCAACGGCGGCTTCAACCGCGTCTGATGTGAAGTTTATTTCTGCAAGCATTTCCTCAGCCGTCATTTTCGTCATGTTTGAATGGGTGTGGGAATGGTTTTCAATCTCACAGCCAAGCTTTACCGCGCGGCGCATTACCTCCGCGCTTTCGGGGGTAATATTGTTGCCGCAGACAAAAAAGCTTGCGGGGATACCATGTTTTTCAAGCACACCTAAGACCTGCGGGGTCGTGACCGTATTGGGTCCGTCGTCGAATGTCAGGGCGGCGAATTTTTTTGCGTTCATAGAAGATGCTCCCTTTCAAATTTTACGGTACGGGTCTCCGTGCCGATATTTTTTGTAATATTATTTTATCACAATTTCCCTCGTCGGGTCAAGTCCGTTTCGCAATTCGAGGACAATACTTTCCGCGTTTTCAAAGTCGATATGCTCAAACTGAAGTGTGCAGACAAATTCATCGCTGTTTTCCACTTCCATTATCACATATGGCTGTCCGTTATAGTATTCGTCTAAACCGTTTTTAAGATAGGAAACATATTCGCCGTCCACGCGAAGCCTTACGGGACACTTGTCTTCCGAAAATTCTACAGAGTCCTTCGGTATGGCAAGAATAGTCCTGCCCTGCTTTCTGCCGGCGTCCCAGACAGCGCTCCCTACATTGTTATAGGCGCTTTTGTATATTGGATAGGAAATATCTAACTTTGTGGCGTAAACTGTTGAAACGACGCGCTCTACGGTACAGTCAATATTGTTTGATGTAGCGGGAACGTCAAGTTCAATTATTTTAGCGGGACGGATAACGCTTTTATCGGGAACAAATCCGAGAGAAAGCTTTGTCGGTGTTCTGGTAAAATACTTTTTCGCGCCTCTCTCGCAGCCCACGGCTCTTATGTCGAAAAATAGCTTGACCTGATTTTCCGCAGCCGATTCCGACCAATACGGATAACACTTTGCCCTGAAAATATAGACCGTCTCTCCGTTTTCACCGGTAACGGGTACGCCGTCGTAGGTTGTCCAAGCGATCTTATCGCTGGCCGCACAGGTCTCGTCGTAGGTCATTATGTCCAGAGAAAGAGCTTTCAGATCATCGGGGGGATCTTTCAGCTTTGCTTCCAGAATAGCACAGCAGTCCTCATAATCGCCGATAAATGCCAGAGCCTTTACCGACAGCAGGTCGTTCTCGGCGGAAATGTCCAGAGGCTGATACTCACCGTCGGTGAGCTTTTCTGCAGAAACAGAGTCGTCAAACTTGTTCCGCATTACCGTACCCAGATCGAAAAATCCCGCTATAGCAGCCGTTGTGACCGATACTGCAAGCACTGCCGCTGCCGACACCAACACGGCGGCGGTCCTTTTAAG
>CAMWRN010000024.1 GCA_947176675.1 uncultured Clostridia bacterium
GGGCTACTATGATCTTTGTCAGCATTTCAGTGAATTCCTTTCATTTCTTATTCGACAAACTCAGAAAGTTCCCGCTTTAGTCTTGCGGCAGGAAGTCCCATTACCGTAAAAAAATCCCCTTCAATGCCTTTTATAAGTATGCAGCCCTCGCCCTGTATCCCATATGCTCCCGCTTTGTCCATGGGATCGCCTGTGGCGATATAGCAGCGTATCTCCTCGTCGGACAGCGGGTAAAATTCCACCTTCGTTGCCTCGGAAAAGCTTTTCTTTTTCTTTCCTTGGGAAATGCAGACACCGGTAACAACAGTGTGAATTTTTCCCGACAGCCTTTTCAGCATTCGGTATGCGTCCGCTTCGTCGGCAGGCTTACCGAGAATTTCCCCGTCAACGATAACCACCGTGTCGCTGCCTATAACAACGCTTTCAGGGTACGTCACGGAGATATGCTCCGCTTTTTTTACGGCAAGGAATTCCGCACATTTTTCTGCGGAAACGCCCTCTGGCAAGGTTTCGTCAACATCGGCAGGAATTACATCAAAGCGAGGAACAACATATCCCAGAAGTTCCTTTCGTCTCGGAGAAGCCGAGGCAAGAATCACATTCATCATATCTGTATATCAGCTCGTTTCCTTGAAATATCAGCGGCGTTCCCGCCGCAAAATATCAATTTTATTCCGACCTCAGAGCCGCCACAGGGTCTTTCTTAGCCGCAACGCCCGAGGGGATAAGTCCCGCGATAAGGGTGAGTATCATGCTTATCGCCACAAGAGCCGTTCCTCCAACGGCAGGCAGACTGCAAAGATTCTTAACGTCAGTTAGATATTCGATTATCATATTTATCGGAATGTTCAGCAGAAGCGTTACAATTATTCCCAGTGCGCCCGATGTAAAGCCGATAATGAGTGTCTCGGCATTGAACACGCGGGAAATATCCTTTTTGGACGCTCCTATCGCGCGGAGTATGCCTATCTCCTTTGTACGCTCCAAAACCGAAATGTAGGTGATTATTCCTATCATTATGGAGGATACCACCAGCGATATTGCCACAAACGCTATCAAGATATAGCTTATGGCGTTGATGATAGTGGTAACGCTGCTCATCATAATTCCCATTATGTCGGTGTATTGAATGCAGAGATCGTCATCACCCGCATCGGTCATGCGCTGATTGTAGCCGTCGATTATGTCGGTGATAAATTCTTTGGACTCGAAGTCTATGGGGTAAATATTTATGGAGCTGGGGTTGTCTAAGTCAGATACACCCATGATAGAAAGATTTTCCTCATAGGTGGATCTTGAAACGGTGGGCGCGGAATTTTCCTCTATATCGTCAGCGGCTAAACCAAGTTGTTCCCCAAAGGAAGCCGCTATTTGGTCATCGGGCATACCCATCTGCTGAGCCGCCATTATCTGCTCGGTCTTCATTGCCTGAGTTTCAGGGTCGAGGGTTGCAAGATACGCCTGCAGATCCTCCATAGTCATCGCAGGAGCGGAGTTTTCCGGCTTTGGTTCGGTCTCCTCAGTGTTCGTTTCTGCAAAGGGCAGTCCCGTAAACACGTCGGTGTCGGGATCGTCTTTCTGCACCCTGACGATCTCACTGTTGTTCACCTTTTCAATAAGGTGGGTCATAAGCTCCGACTTGTAGCCGATAGAACCTATCTCGTTTGCCGCAGCAGTGCTGTCCGCAGGGCGGATAATTCCCACTATCTCTATATCCTCGGCATTATCTATCCGTTCGGTCATGAATCCGTCGTCGGAGCTTTTGTCTACCCATACGCCGTTTTCCTCGGCATAATAATCGGTGTTCACAAACAGCTTGAATTTAAGTCCCAGCAGCTTGTCGAAATCAATGGACTCAACCGAATTGATAGACTCCACGGTCTCGCCGTTAATGGTTCTCTGGACTGCGTCGGTAAGCTCGCTGTTGTCGAGAATACCAAGGCTGTAGAGAGTATAGTCCGTAACCTGATTGTACTTGTTGACAATCAGTACAACTTCGTTTGCGTTTTCGGGCATACGTCCCGCAAGAATGTCGTACTGGGAGTCGAGAATTTCCTGTTTTGAGATAAGCTCTTTCCAGATGCTGAACATGCCCGACATCATAGAGCTTTCGTACATTTGATTCATTTCGGTCATGTGTGACAAGCCCATACTGTCGTAAACAGCGGTGGGATTTACACGGTAAGGACCGTCCGAGGTGTCCGCCTTATAGACAGTCAGCGGAGTTTGGTAGGAATACTTTATATCGCTGACAAGATCCTGTATGTTGCTTTCGCCGCTTTCAAGAAAGTTCTTGAAGGTTTTCAGGTCGTTTGATGCTATCTCAGCGAACATGGCTTCCATCATGGTAGTCATAACGTTCTGGGGGTAGACCTTGCCGTCCTCGAAGTCCTCGCCGCTTGCCTGCGCCATAGACATCATTGTGGTCATCATTGTGGTCATGTCTATGGACGTGCTTTCGATCGTCAGCGGATAGCTTGACAGGGTATCCTCCTGAACACGGTCGATGTAGTCCTGCGCGCCGCTTGACAGAGACATTATCAGCGCAATGCCGATTATGCCGATAGAACCCGCAAATGCGGTCATAAAGGTGCGTCCCTTTTTCGTCATAAGGTTGTTGAGGGACAGCGCCATCGCCGTGAAAAAGGACATGGAAGTCTTTCTTCCTGCAGATTTTTCTTCAGCTTCGGAAGTATCGTCAAATGGGTTGGAATCGCTTTTCACCTCTCCGTCCAGCAAACGGATTATCCTTGTTGAGTACTGTTCCGCAAGGTCGGGGTTGTGGGTAACCATAATGATAAGCTTATCCTTTGCTATCTCCTTGAGAAGCTCCATTATCTGGACGCTTGTCTCGGAGTCCAGCGCACCCGTAGGTTCGTCGGCAAGAATGATATCCGGCTCGTTGACAAGGGCACGGGCAATGGCAACGCGCTGCATCTGTCCGCCCGACATCTGGTTCGGCTTTTTGTTAAGCTGATCGCCCAGTCCCACCTTTTCAAGAGCTTCCACCGCACGTTTGCGGCGTTCTGCTTTGGATACTCCCGAAAGGGTCAGAGCAAGCTCCACGTTTGACAGAACTGTCTGGTGAGGAATAAGATTGTAGCTCTGGAAAACAAATCCTACGGAATGATTGCGGTATGTATCCCAGTCCCTGTCCTTATACTGCTTGGTAGATCTTCCGTTAATAATTAGGTCGCCTCTTGTGTACTGATCCAGTCCGCCGATAATGTTGAGCAGAGTGGTCTTTCCGCAGCCCGAGGGACCCAGCACCGACACAAACTCATTCTCGCGGAACTTTACGGATACTCCTCTCAGGGCGCGGATATCCGTTCCGCCCACGGAGTAATTCTTTACAATATTATTAAGTTCAAGCATTCAAAATATCCTTTCACTTTAATTTAAAGACTACATAACATAAAGTATACTGGAAAATCTCCGCTATTTTTTTACTATAATATTAACATTGTGAAAACATAACATTGTTAAGCATTTTGCATTACATAAAATATCCCAAAATAACCGCAAATATCAGCGCAGGAAGCATATTTCCCACCTTTACTGTCTTTCCGAAAAGCAGATTAACGCCCACTGCCGCAATCAGAATATTCCCTATGTAAGAAAGATTTCCGACCACCTCATCTGTGAAAAAGGGCGAGGCAACTCCCGCAAGAAGCGTTATCGCTCCTTGATACAGAAAAAGCGGTACAGCCGCAAAGAGAACTCCAATGCCGAGAGAAGCGGCGAAAACCATGGATATCATCGCGTCCAGAACAGCTTTGGCAAAAAGCGTGGAAGGATCGTGATTTATCCCGTCCTGAAGCGCGCCCACCACAGCCATTGCGCCTACGCAGACTACAAGCGCATTTGTGACGAAGCCCTGCACAAAAAGATTATCCCCCTCCGCGCGGACAAGCTTTTTAAGCTTCTCACCGAGAGTTTCCATTCTGTCCTCGATCTTTAGCAGTTCTCCCACGATTATACCGAGAGTCAAGGAAAGTATCATAAGCATTGTTCCGCGTGTCTGTAAAACTCCGTCTTTGAACTCCAGCAGACCGGTCATCGCGCCTGCCGCGCCCAGAAAAATAACAGCTGTTCCAAGCGTTTTCATCAGCGAATCCTGAAAATCCTTTTTAAGTCCCTTTTTTATAAGCATACCCGCTCCTCCGCCTATCACCACGGCGGCGGCGTTCACAACAGTTCCAAGCATTATCATTCCTAAAACCCCTCATCAGTCTTAATGCATAAAAAAATCCGTATGGGCGGAACAAGTCCGCCCGTACAGGTCATTGCTGTATAAAATTATAACACCGATAAATGCACAAATCATTTCCTTTATATTAACATTCGGTACTACCGATACTGCTCCGAAACGTCATACGAATACCTCTCTGAATGTTACAAAATTAATAAAAGAGATCAGTTAAGCTTGAACACTCCGATAAGCTCTCTAAGCACAGACGCCTGACCCGAAAGCTCCTCGGAAGCGGCAGCGCTCTGCTCCGCAGTAGCCGAGTTGGTCTGTACAACGCTGGATATCTGCTCGATACCCGACTTGACCTGCTCGATCACTCCCGCCTGCTTTTCGCTTGCCGAAGCGATCTCCTTGACTACCTCCTCTACGCCAAGAGCGCGCTTTTCAACGTTGGACAGCGCGTCTGCGGTGCTGTTTGCGATCTGAGTACCGTTATGAACTGCGTCAATGGACTGCTGGATAAGCGTGGTCGTGTTCTTTGCGGCTTCGGCGGATTTGGAAGCAAGGTTCCGTACTTCGTCCGCAACAACAGCAAAGCCTTTTCCCGCTTCACCCGCTCTGGAAGCCTCGACAGCTGCGTTGAGGGCAAGGATATTTGTCTGGAAAGCAATATCCTCTATCGTCTTGATGATATTTTCAATATGACTCGATGTCTCGCTTATGCTTGTCATAGCCTCACTGAGACGGGTCATCTCGCTGACTGCTGTATTCATATAGCCGATCGTTTCATCAGCAAGCTTGCTTGCGCTTTCGCAGCTCTTGGTATTATCCTCAACATCGGCTGCGATCCCGGCAATTCTCGAAGCCAGCTGCTCGATCTCCGAAGCCTGCTCCGTTGCGCCTTGAGAAAGAGCCTGCGCTCCCGATGATACCTGCTCCGCTCCGGATGTTACCTGGTCAGCAGAATTATTTATCTGCGCCATAGTGTCACTGAGCTTGCTGTTGATATCGCGTACGAAGCCGAGAAGCTTTTCAAAATCTCCCACATAGAAGTCTGCTCCGATATCTGTATCAACGCCTAAATCACCATCCGCCATTGCTTCGAGAATACGTCCTATATCACCTATCATGTTGTTGAGACTTTCAACAACCGTATGAGTAGCCGCGGCAAGTCTGCCCGTTTCGTCATTGCGGCGTATATCGGGCACTCCGCTTTGCAGATCACCGTTTGAAAGGTTTTCGATCCTTTCGGTGCAAAGGCGGACGGACTTTCCGATACCGACTCCGAGCTTTACAGAAACAAGCGCGGCGATACCAAAGGAAATCATGATAACGATAACAGTGATAATGATGCTGCGGATAGTGTCGCTGAGGAAATCGTTCGTCGGCGCATAGATTGCAAGCGCCCAGCCGTCTGTTCCGCTTATGGGACTGTACGCAGTAAATCTTTTCTCGCCGTTCAGCGTGTAGCTGTCGAAGCCGGAATTTCCGCTTAGCATTGATTTATGTATAGAAGCCATGTCGGCATAGCCTTCCGCCGCACTTGAAGATTCCTCGGCAAGCTTGCTGATATTTTCACTTTTGAGCACCGTGCTGCTGTCAACACTTGCAATGGTAGCGCCTGTTTTGTCGATCATATAGGCAGATCCGTTTTCGCTGATATTTATACCACGCACAATATCGTTGAGGAATTCCTCATCAGGGACGATATAAACACAGCCTATGGATTCGCTGTTGGCAATCCCGTCTTTCCAAAGCGGCGCGGCAACGATCACAGTGATCTTTCCGGTAACTTTTGAAATAAGCGGAGAAGACGTATAGGTCAAACCCTTCAGAGCGTTCTGAAAATATGCGCGGTCGGTATAATTATTGCCGTCGATACCGTTGCCGTTTATGTCTACAAGATTACATCTCTGAAGTCCGTAACGGTCGGTATGGTTTTGCAGAACAGCAAGCTTCTCTTCATCGGACACATTCGGATCGGACAGATCCGAAAGAACACCCATTTCCATAGCGATATTGGTGTAAGCCTGAAGCTCCCACGAAATGCGGTCTGCGGAAACATTGGCAGTTTCAATAAAATCCAGCTTCACCATTTCAATGGTGGATAAGTAGTTGAGTACACTGGCGACAGTTCCAAGAAAAAGCAATGAAACGAGCATAAGCAGCACAATGACGTAAAAGATTTTTTTGCCTATAGATTTCACAGTAATTCCCCCAGTATCATATTTATTTTTATTGGAAGCCGGCTATTAGGAAGTCAGAAGTATTTTTAATATTATACCAATTTTTCGTCTGTGTGTCAAGGATAAAAAGCATCTCGGACATTAATTTGTTTATGGTTGACAGTTGATTTTATTGAGAAATCAGAATTTATTTTAGTTCCCAGCTTCATATTATTTGACGCAAAATCAACATAAACTTTAAACACAATTCGTTTAAAATGACGAAAAAAATAAAATGTATAAAAACTGTTTTAAATTTGTATCCGATATGTTATAATAATTAAAGATTATGTAAACGCGCCGATACCTATCATTTAACGGGGCTGACCCATAAGGAGCTTTAAATTATGTCCAAAAATAATTATGCCGGAAATACAAAATATTCCAATCGTATCATTTCACATTTCCTCATCCTTGCGTCGGTGCTCATGATAGTTTTCGGCGCGTTGTCATTCGTACTTACACGCATAAATGCTTCAGCTAATTCCGCTCAGATTATGAACAATACCGGCGCCCTTGTATCGGGGCTTCTCAACGACCATATAAAAGCTGCCGAGACTCAGCTCGGTTCGGCAGTGTCAAATCCCCTTATGGAGGACTACATAATAGATCTGAATTCGGGTTCCGTAAGCGTCAGCGTACCTAAGATCGCCGATATTCTGAACATGGCATGCGCAAGGAATGCGGACGCAGTTTCGGCATGGGTGGTTTCCGAAAGCAGCGGCATTCTTGTGGGAAACAACGGTCAGATTCTTTCCGCCGAAGAGTTTGCCCTCAGCGACCG
The DNA here is from genome assembly GCA_947176675.1 of uncultured Clostridia bacterium. Taxonomy (GTDB): domain Bacteria; phylum Bacillota; class Clostridia; order Oscillospirales; family Ruminococcaceae; genus RGIG8773. The sequence continues at coordinate 7,202 of CAMWRN010000024.1, forward strand.
TTCATGGTATCAAAAGTACATTTCGGGAGCTTCTTTAAGCGCCTATATATGTCTCGGGACCGCTCCGGGACTTTTCAACAGCGAAGAAAACGTAATAACGGTAATAGCTCCGCTTGTTTCGGACGGCAACGCTTACGCTTTCTGCGGAATTGAAATAAGAGCGGAAAGCATTTTTTCCGCAATTTCCAAATACACCTTCAATTCGGGAAGCTACCCCATTGTTGAGTACGATTCAACAGTTCTGTATTCCCCCGACTCTCAGGATTTTTATGAAAAATTTTCACTTTCCGATCAGCCTCTCAAAAATGTTATAGCCCAAAGAACAATATCTCCCGGTTTGGTAGACAGCTACGTTTCCGAAAAAGGCGGAACTGTCTATTACTACAGAGAGACCAGTCCCGTAAGCGGCTGGAACGTTATTGTGCTTTTCGACAGCGACGAAATAAACGGCAACGTTTACAAGACCTTTTTCCAGCAGCTTATGGTGCTTGCGTGTCTCACTGCTCTGACATTCATTTTCGGAATAAATATCCTCAAAAGCCAGAGTGCTGGACTTAACGAGCTTTGCGGCTGCACCGAGGAGATCGCCGCAGGAAATCTTAATTACCGCATAAAAGTATCCGACAAGACCGAGATAGGACACGCCGCCGCAAACATAAATAAGATCGCAGAGATAATTCAGGCGAAAAACGCTGTGATAAGCAGCTTTGATACCACTGATACCCTTACCGGACTCAACAACCGCGTCAGCCTTTACGAATATATGGAGGACATGATTCGCACCCGTGAGGACGGCAGAAGCCGTTTTGCAGTAATGTTCATGGACGTGGACAACTTCAAGTGGATAAACGAAACCCTCGGTCACACCTACGGCGACGCTGTTCTCGGTGTGTTCGGCAAGGAACTCAAACGCTTGCAGTACCCTGTTTTCCGTTTCAGCGGAGATGAATTTATCATCATCAAGGAATTCGATACCGATTCGTCTGTTGTCTACGAAGTTCTTGAAAAGCTTCACTCCTGCTTTGACAAGCCGTTGGAGATCATCAACGACAATATTTACATCAAGTTCTCTATAGGTGTTTCCATTTATCCGGACGATGACCTCACCCCGGACCTTCTGCTCCGCGATGCGGAAATGGCTTTGCACCGCGCTAAGGAGTCGGGCAAGGACAGGGTTGCGTTCTACACCAATTCTCGGAAAAGCAAAAGCATTTACAGCAAGGCGGCAATTGCCCGCAGCCTTAACGACGCGCTGAAAAACGGAGAGCTCCTGCTGCACTACCAACCGATCATTTCCACCGTCACAAGCGATATCCACGGCTTTGAAGTTCTGCTCAGATGGAACAGTCCAGAATTCGGAATCGTACCGCCTGCGGAATTTATCGGCGTTGCCGAAGAAAGCGGCGAGATTGTACAGATAGGAACATGGATATTTGAAAGCGCCTGCCGCACACTGAAACAGATAAACGAGACCCTTAACCCCGACGTAATAATGTCCATAAACGTTTCTCCCATTCAGCTCAGGAGGGACAACTACCTTGAACACGTAAAAAGAGTAATAGACATCACACAGGTCAATCCGAAAAATATACAGCTTGAAATTACCGAAAGCACCCTTATCGACTTCACGGACTCCAAGAGCAGCGTTATCAGCGAAATAAACGATATGGGTATCGCACTTGCTTTGGACGATTTCGGCACAGGCTACTCGTCGCTGAACTATCTGAAAAACTTCCCGATAAAATGTCTAAAGATCGACAAGTCGTTTATCGACGAGATAAACAACAATCAGCGCGATTACGCCATTACCGACTCGATAATCGACCTTGTTCACAATCTGGGCATACACACCGTTGCAGAGGGTATCGAGACCGTTGGACAGTACAATTTCCTTGCGGATATGAAATGCGACTACATTCAGGGCTTCCTGATGAGCAAGCCTCTGGACGAGGCAGCGGCGATAGAATTCGTGGAAAGGTACGATGCGCTCCACAAGCCCGACAAGCGTATGCTGGAGGAAAACGAACGCAAGCTTGCCCATGAAAAGGAAGAGCTTGACCGTCTCAAACGTGAAAACGAAAGCGACGACAAACCCGAAACATTTACCGAGGATTTTATCATATCCAAATAATTTGAAATGATTTCAGACCCGTTCGGATACAGCCTTGCAGTCCGAACGGGTCTTCATTTTTTCTACAAAAGTCCCTATATGCATGATAAAGCATATAGGGACTTTTCGGCATATTATCCTAATTCACTAGAAAAATTTATATAAAAAATCTGCGTAAAAATCACATATGCAAATTTTTTGTACACTTTTGATAGTGAATCAGTATTACTTCATTGCACCCGCAAGCTGTTCCGCCTGCTTGCGGAGTCTTTCCTCCTCGGCGGCATCAATCTGGTTCATAACTGCGCTTCTAAACGAATCGGCGGACTTAATATAATTAAAATTGTAGCCGCCCGATGAAGTGGAAATAACGACTTTTCCGTAGCCAAAAATTTTTCCGCCAAGTCCCTGCTCCACTGTAACACTGTTCACCTTATTAAGAGGCGAATCCATAACCTTGGTATTGATTATACCGTACTTGCCCATGACCTTTTTATTGGTCAGTCCGAGTTCGGTATTTTTTATTCCGAGAAATTTCGGCAATATTATTATTGCGTCAATTATAAGCGCCGCAATAAATCCTCCGAAGCCCGCGCTTATTCCGAAAATAAGTATTATTGCGCCGAACACCGCGCTTGGTATAAGCGGAAGAAAGCTTACTTCCCCCTTTGAGATGATTTTTTCTTCTTTGCCGAGATTGCTTTCCAGGTATGCCATTTAAAAAACCTCCATATAAATATTTAATACTGATTTCGACCAAAATCGGTACTGCTATAGTATAGCACGTTTTGTTCTATATGTCAATAGAATGTTTTGTTCTAATGTAAAATATTCTATATCGGAAAGGAATGATAATATGCAGTACTCAAGAATAAGAGATCTCCGAGAGGATATGGACCTGACCCAGACTGACATTGCAAAAGAGCTGTTTATAAGTCAGCGCACCTACAGCTACTACGAATCCGGAGGGCACGATATCCCAACGGAGATACTTGTACGGATAGCCGATTTTTTTGACGTTTCTGTAGACTATCTGCTGAATCGTACCAACAAAAAAGAAACTAACAAATAAAAAGCAGGTCGGGGAAATACCCCTGACCTGCAACAAATTTTATTGTTTTATTAGTTGTTGATCAATTTGTCCTCGTCGCTCCAGCTGTAAAGCTTTCTGATCTCAGCACCAACCTTCTCAGACTCGTGCTCGGAAGCAAGCTTTCTCATAGCCTTGAAGTGTACCTGAGAACCAGCGTCGGACATATCAAGCAGGAATTCCTTTGCGAAGGAACCGTCCTGAATGTCGGAAAGTACTTTCTTCATAGCCTTCTTGGTCTCCTCGGTGATGATCTTGGGACCTGTTACATAGTCGCCGTACTCGGCAGTGTTGGAAATAGAGTATCTCATTCCCGCAAAGCCGGACTGATAAATAAGGTCAACGATAAGCTTCATCTCGTGGATACACTCAAAGTAAGCGTTTCTGGGGTCGTAGCCTGCCTCGCAGAGCGTTTCAAAGCCTGCCTGCATAAGTGCGCATACGCCGCCGCAGAGTACAGCCTGCTCTCCAAAGAGGTCTGTCTCTGTCTCTGTGCGGAATGTAGTTTCGAGAACGCCTGCTCTTGCTCCGCCGATACCGAGAGCATATGCAAGACCGATATCCGTAGCATCGCCCGTAGCGTCCTGCTCAACAGCAATAAGGCAGGGAACTCCCTTGCCCGCCTGATATTCGCTTCTAACGGTGTGGCCGGGTCCCTTGGGGGCGATCATAATAACGTTAACGTTCTTGGGGGGAACGATACAGCCGAAGTGAATGTTGAAGCCGTGAGCAAATGCAAGAGTCTTGCCCTCGGTGAGGTAAGGAGCGATGTCCTCCTTGTAAAGCTTAGCCTGCATCTCGTCGGGAATGAGTATCATGATAACGTCCGCAGCCTTTGCAGCTTCGGAAACGGAAAGCACCTTGAGACCCTGTGATTCAGCCTTAGTCTTGGACTTTGAACCCTCGTAAAGACCTACAACAACGTTTACACCGCTGTCCTTAAGGTTAAGAGCATGAGCATGACCCTGCGAGCCGTAGCCGATGATAGCGACTGTCTTGCCGTCAAGTCTGCCCAGATCGCAGTCCTGCTGATAATAAATTTTGTTTGCCATTTTAAACAACCTCCGTTTAGAATTTATTTATTGATAGAACAGAGAATTTTTATCCATTCTCTTGTTTACAAACCTTTGAATTATTCCGCCGTATTATTTTTTAATTGTATCTGAGCCCTTCTGAATAGCGATAACGCCCGTGCGGACAATCTCCTTGATGCCGTATGGACGGATAAGCTCCTCAAACCGCATCAAGTGCGCGGGTGTGTCGGAGATTTCCAGAGTCATGGTGTTGGCGGAAATATCCACGATCTTTGCGCCCATTATCTCGCAAACGGTGAGTATCTCGCCGCGCTGCTGAGGATTGGCGTTTATTTTTATAAGCTGAAGCTCCCTGGGGAGCAGCTCCTTGTGAGAAAGAGTCTTTACCTTTATGGTGTCGATAAGCTTGTTAAGCTGCTTTTCAAGCTGCTCGACGGTATGCTCGTCTCCGTCGGCTACGATGGTAACGCGAGAGATCTCTGGGTCATCAGTCCTGCCCACGGCAAGACTGTCGATATTAAAGCCGCGGCGTGAGAAAAGTCCCGAGATCCTTGACAGCACGCCCGCGTGGTTCTCCACAAGAATAGAAATTGTATGTTTCATGGAACAGCTCCTTTGCCTTGATATTACAATGTCTTCATTATAATTTTACCACATTTTAAGTTATGCGTAAAGAATATATTTTTCATAAATTCCATAACCAAGAGTTATAGCGTGGATTCGTTCCTCCACACATTGCATTCCAGCAGGTACGGCTCTTTTGAACTGCACAGATGCTCTATCGCAGCCTCCGCCTCAGCCATGGTGCAGACACGTTCCGCTCTGATACCGTATGCTTCCGCAAGAGCAACAAAGTCAGGGTTTCCGTCCGCAATATGAATAGCTGTCTGATTGTCCTTATAGAGATTTGTCTGCAATTCCCGAACCATTCCAAGACGGTTGTTACGCATAAGGATTATCTTCACGGGAATTTTTTCCTGAACAATAGTAGCAAGCTCCATCATCTGCATCTGGAAAGAGCCGTCGCCGCAGATAGCAACTACCTCCGAATCGGGAGAAGCGAACTTTGCTCCGACAGCCGCGGGAACGGAATAACCCATTGTACCCATACCGCCGCTTGTAAGGAAACGTCCGCCCTTGAACTGAAAGTTATTGCAGGTCCAAATCTGGTTCTGACCCACGTCTGCAACGCATATAGTATTTTCTGAAAGCTTTGCCGAAAGCTTTCGGATAAACATTTTCGGGTTGACGTAGCCCTCGGTCTCGTCCTCTTTGGGGACTGTGTTCTTTACCTCGGACAGCTCCGCAAGCCAGTCTGCGCGTTCTGCGCTGCCCAGCTTTTCGGTAAGCTCCTGCAAAATATGTTTGCAGTCGCCTACAAGAGGAATATCAACATGCATATTCTTGCCGATCTCGGCGGGGTCAACGTCTATGTGGATAATTTTAGTGGTCTCAGCAAGGAACTTGGGAGACCTGACAGCTCTGTCACCCACTCTTGCGCCTATGAGTATCATGGTGTCGCACTTGGACACGGCTTCGTTTGCAGTCCTTACGCCATGCATACCCAGCATACCCATGTAAAGCGGGTGCGCCGAGGGGAAAATTCCCAGTCCCATCATAGTGGAGACAACCGGTATCCTTGTTTTTTCGGCAAGCGCCCTAAGCTCGTCGCAGGCTTTGGCGGAAATAACGCCTCCGCCCGCGCAGATAAGCGGTCTTTCCGAAATCTTGAGAGCCTCGCAGACCTTTTTTATCTGGAAACTGTTACCCTTAACTGTAGGCTTGTAGGTACGCAACTCTACCTTTTCGGGGTACTGAAAATCTATCATGGTCTGCTGAATGTCAACAGGCACGTCAATTAGCACAGGACCGTTCCGCCCTGTACCCGCAATATAGAAAGCTTCCTTGAATATTCTGGGAAGCTGTGAAGCGTCCTTGATAAGGTAGCTGTTTTTGACAAAAGGTTCAGCCGCGCCTGTGATGTCAACTTCCTGAAAAACGTCGCAGCCGATCTGGTCGGTAGAGACCTGACCCGTAATGCACACAAGCGGTACGCTGTCGGCATAAGCTGTGGCTATTGCGGTAAGCAGATTAGTCGCGCCGGGACCCGACGTAGCGATACAAACGGCAGGCTTGCCCGAAATTCTGGCATAGCCGTTTGCGGCATGACCCGCGTTGTCCTCACGCCTTACGAGAACATGGCGGATATCCGAATGTGTAAGCTCGTCGTAAAACGGGCAGATTGCAGCGCCCGGATAGCCAAAGACGACCTTAACGCCCTCGTTTTCAAGACATTTTACCATTGCTTCAGCGGCTTTGATCAATCCAATCACTCCAATCAAAATTTTAATGTAAAAAAGTATACCTTTTAATAATACCTCTTTTCTCGGACAAAGTCAATGGGTATTAGGAAAATTCTAAGAAAATCAAAATTCACCTTAGTACATGCTGTCAGCTTTTTGAAGCTAACCGTCCCCGCGCAAATCTTAACAGAGCCGCCCGCTCATTAGGTATCTTTTCATCTATGACAGCGTCAAGAATATCTTTCAGTATCGTTCCTATCCCCTCGCCGGTAAAGCCAAGCTCCAGCATATCGCCGCCGTTTACCGCCAAGTCCGAAAGCTTCAGACACTGCTCTTCCGCAATGATTCTCTCCGCCCTTTTCTGCATGGCTTCGATGACCTGCACGCGTTCAATACAGAAACGGTGCTTTTCTCTGTTGTCGCCTTTCATAACCTCCATAAGCAGAAAATAATCTTCGGTTCCAAGCGTTGACAGCAGCCTCTTTACGACCTTATCGTCGTTCACGGGAGTAACATAATGATATCTTATAAGCTTAGACACACGCGCTGTCGTTTCCGCGCGGAAACGCAACCTGTGTAGGATAGTTCCCGCTATGTCCGCACTCAGTTTTTCGTGACCGTAAAAATGTCCGTTTCCCTCATCATCCGCTTTGAAGCAGAATGGCTTTCCTATATCATGGAGCATGAGGGCAAGTCGGACGTCGGGATCCGCTTCGGAACGCTCCACTGCCGCGGCGGTGTGAGTCCACACGTCGTATATATGGTACTTGCTGTGCTGGTCGAAATCTATGCACAGTTCGATCTCGGGAATGATGACAGCTATCACGTCCGAAAACTCGGTAAGGATATCAAAAGGCGCAACACCGCACAAAAGCAGGGAAAGCTCCTTTGATGTTCTTTCAACGGAAATTTCCTCAAGCAGATCTTTCATTTTATGCGCAGCTTCGGCAACGCGCTTATCAAGTCCGAAGTCAAGCTCCGACGCGAAACGAAGCGCGCGCATTATCCTTAAAGCGTCCTCTCCGAAACGCTTTTCGGGGTTTCCCACACAGGTTATCCTGCGGCGGAAAAGGTCTTTCTGACCCTCGTGCAGGTCGATCAGACCCGTACGGGGATTATATGCCATTGCATTTACGGTAAAGTCGCGGCGCGCAAGATCGTCCCTGATATTCGAGGAAAACACCACACTGTCGGGACGTCGGCGGTCGGAATATGCTCCGTCCTTTCTGAACGTTGTTACCTCGAAGCTTTCGCCGTTTACAATGACCGTAACAGTTCCATGCTGTACCCCCGTCTCAATGACCTTGAAATTCTTAAAGCAGCGTTTTGTCTGTTCCGGAACAGCCGACGTTGCAATGTCGTAATCTTTCGGCGTTCTGCCGAGAAGCTCGTCCCGAACGCAGCCGCCGACGATATAGGCTTCATAACCGTTTTTTTCAAGAATTTCAATAACTGTTTTTACGTTTTTCGGCAGACTGATAGTCATGTCATATACCTCCCTTGCGTCCGTACAGGAAATTATTTATTTTATCTGATATGTATTATCTGCATGGAGAATAAAATCCAATATTCTTTGGTTGAAATCTTTTGCCTCCTCGTAAGCCGCGTGACCGAGTTCTTCGTACATGAACAGCCTGCATTTTGCCTCGCCAAGCTTTTTCGCTGTTTCCTCCGAAGCTTCGCCCGTTACCACTTTATCCCGCCTGCCGCCGATAACGAAAACGGGACACGCGATCTTTTCAAGCTCTTCATAGATGTCACAGGTAAGACAGGCTTTTGCAAGAACAATAAACCTGTTCGGGTCTTCTAACTTTGTAAATTTGGAAATCAAAGGCAAAAGCCTTCCGTATTTTTTTATATATTTATCCGAATACATTTTGGGGATCATATCCAAAACAATTGCTTCAATTTCCCCGTTTTCAGCCATTTTTATCCAACTGCCCACAACCGCTTTTACCGTTTCATTCATGCGGGAAAGCGTTACTCCCAGCGTAAGAGTACGCACAAATCTCGGACTTCTGA
>CAMWRN010000025.1 GCA_947176675.1 uncultured Clostridia bacterium
CCATAGCATAACGGTGTTATGCTATGCTTATTTTAACACACGTTTCCGTATTTGTCAATACCTTTAAATAAATTCAACACTTTGATCAATAAACAAAAATATAAAAAATTCATTTATGTTCCGCTGATTTTTCGGTATGAAACACTATTTTTGTCTTGAAAAAATATTAAAAAAGCAAATATGGCTATTATTGGCATTTACAGTTGTTTTATTTAGACTCAATTAAAAAAATCGTGAGCAGGTCTGACCTGCTCACGATTGGTATTATGTTTTGTTAATTAATTGCAAATTATTTTGATAAAAGCTTTAGGTAATCGTAAACAAGCTGCATTGCTTCTGCGCGGGTGATTACCTTATCGCCGTGAAACTTTCCGTCGGCTGTTTTGCCGAAGAATCCCTTTGCGTAGGCAATTGCAATATGTCCCGCGTTTTCGTCGCTGCTCTTTATGTCGCTGTAGAACGATCTGAAAATACCTTTTATTTCTGCGATCTTGTTATGGTCGTACATCTGCGCGAATATGACAGCCGCTTCTCTGCGGGTGGTCTCGGCTCTGTCCTTTGCAGCGGCTTCCTCAGCGGCTTTCGCTTTGGCTTTGCCTTCCGGAGAATCATCAAACACTTCTTCTGCGTAATCAATTGCAACAGCTTCATTGAACAGTTCTCCCAGCAGATTTGCGAACTCATCCTCGGAAATGGGAGTATCGGGCAGGAATTTTTTACCGTCCGTTCTGAGAGTAACGCCGTACTTCTGCATTTCGAGAATAGCTTCGCGCTGAGGAATATCCTTTATGTCGCTGTATTTGGCGTCGGTATGGTAGCCCATGGAGCTTGTATCGCTTGTGCTTCCGTCCCAGTTGCATATTTTGCCTGTTTTGGCGTTAAGGGTGAAACTGCCGATATCGTACAGAAGATATGTCTTGAATTCACCGTCCTTGGTGATCCATCCCTCGTAATACTTTTGGAATTCCATCTGCTCGAAAAGCTTTTTAAAGGCTTCGTCTGTGCTGATGATATCCGCCTTGGGGAACGTTATATTTTCGGCATGGTCAACGTCGTAATACGTAACAGTGCCGTTTGAGTCAACAGTTATTCTTATTGTGTTGTTCGACACCTGAATACCGTTTGCAAAGCGGTTGAAGCGGAAGGTCCTGCTTTTTTCATACTCTTTTTCTGTGACCTTTTTGTTTGTTTCGTTGTCCCATACCGCTATAGTTCCTATCGTTTTAACGGGTTCGGTGTTGGACTTGTCCGCTTTGTAGCCGGAAATGATATCCTTTGCGTATGACCTTGATACCTCCTCGGCAACGGCGTTCGCTTTTTTCACGTCAAGCTTGGCAAAATCATCTGTTTCAAATGTTTCGCCGTATTTGTTGAGACTCAAAATTTTTCCGCTCTCCGCGTCAACGTTAACGTTGATATATTTGTAGTGTTCATTTGCGGCGGGCTTGTCGGTACCAAGCTCATAGCTGACGTACATGGTAAAGCTTTCCTTGCCGTTTGTGTCCTTCTGAGAGGACACATTGTAGTTTTTAAGCTTGTAGTTATCGGTAAGGGCAACGAACTTATCATTTTTAAGCAGAGCTGTCACTTGGTCGGTATTCAGGAGCTTTGAGTTTTGTTCAAGCTTTTTCAGTTCCTCTTCGCTGAATGCAACATCGTTGTCAACATCTTCTGCCATTCCCGCTTCATCCGTAGTGTCGTCGTAGCTTATTCCCGTGGCAGGATTGGCATACATAACATTTCCGTAGTAACGGCTGCCGCCCGCTTTCTCCATGTCCTCCCAGATAGTCGAAGCCTTGCCTGTATAAGCGTCTATTTCGTCCGTAAAATCGGGAGAATAAACTATCCTTACCGTGGGCATGGATTTTTTTGCATTTTCGTCCCACTTGTAGGAAATGCGGTAGTATGGCGTAAGAGTGCAGAGGGACTTATAGGTTTCCTTTATCTCCGCCTCGGTCTTGGCAGTTTGGGGGTCGGAGAATTTTGCGCTGTCCCACCATGTCAGATCTATTTCCGCCAGCTCGCCCGTATTCTGATTTATTCGGATACTTCCGCCATTGTCGGAAACATCAATGCCGTTTACATTGCGGGAGATAGCTATACGAGCTTCCGACGATGTGAGACTGAGATTACGAAGTTCAAATTTGCATTCGCCGTAAATGTCGGGATTAATCTTTTTAAAGCTTTCCTTTGCTTTGGCAAGAACCTCCTGCTGTGACAGCTTTGCAAGCCTCGGTTCATATCTGCGGAAACCATCGTCATCGTCAAAGCCCTGCCGTGAATACCCTGTGATAACGTCGCCGATTATTGTTACGTTTATGCTCTTGTCGCCGTTCGGAGTATTCCAGTTGAAGTTATAGCCTGTTTTGTTATATACCTTGCTTTCGGCGTAGGTGAACTCCGACAGCTCCTCCGGAATGTCGATACGCTTTTTGACTTCTGTCAGAGCAGCTTTCATGGACGCGTCCTCCTTATTGCCGGTTGTTGTTCCCGAAGCATTTGAATTTGAAGCGGGAGCAGAAGAAGTGCTTACCGCCGCCGCAATCGGAGCGCATGCCGTACCTGCCAGCATTGCAGCCATTACCGCAGCAGCTGTTTTCATTGCAGTTTTTTTCATTTTATCAGATCCTTTCCGAACCGCGTTTTTCTTCGCGGTAAACATTCTAATAGGAATACAATTCACATGGTCAGTTTTTTTCATTATACCACATATTTGTAGGAATGCACAACAGTATTTGCGAAATTTGTGTATTCATACAAATGCAAAGAATTTTTTCATTATCTGTTGACAAACTGTGCATCCATGTGTATACTGTGTATATAGAGATATACAGTATACACAGCTGTGACAATACTTGAAGCTTTAAGGTGAATCATTGCAAAGGAGGACTTGATCGGTGAATTTATTTATTAATGCCGCGGGCGACAAGCCCATGTACGAGCAGGTCAAGGACGGCATTAAGGAAGCCATTCTGAGCGGCGAGCTGAAAGCTCATCAGCTAATGCCAAGCGTAAGACAGCTTGCTGCCGACCTGAACGTCAGTATGATAACAACCAAAAGAGCGTATTCCGATCTGGAGCGGGACGGTCTGATCTACACCGTCGCGGGAAAGGGTACGTTCGTGAAAACGGAGGATATTGGTATGCTGCAGGAAAAACACATTGGGGAAATTTTAGACAGGTTTGCGGAGCAGGCTGCCGAGCTGAAAAAGCTTGGTGTGCCGATAGAACGTCTCGACAGCGAGCTGAAAAAAATTTACGGAGGGAATAAAAATGAATAACACGATTTTGAATATAAGCGGTCTTACGAAAAACTATAAGGATTTCACTTTGGACAGCGCCTCCTTTGAGATCGACCAGGGAACGGTAATGGGTCTTGTCGGTCAGAACGGCGCGGGCAAAACCACAATAATACGTCTTATCATGAACATGATCGACCGTAACGGAGGAACGGTCAAGGTGTGCGGTCTGGACAACATCGCCGATGAGATCGCAGTGAAAAACAAGATAGGCTATGTTTCAGACGAGAGCTTCTTTTTCTATAACACCAATCTTGCCCGTACTGCAAAAGCCTGCGCCATCGCTTACGACAACTGGAATGCCGCAAAATTTGCGGATTTCCTGAAAAAATGGGAGCTTCCCGAAAAGAAAAAAATATCCGCTTTTTCAAAGGGTATGCAGACCAAGGCTATGCTTGCCGTTGCCCTTTCTCATGATCCTGAGCTGCTTATTCTGGACGAACCCACAGCCGGTCTCGATCCCGTGGCAAGGATAGAAATTCTCGACTTGCTCCGTGATTTCGTTTCGGACGGCAAACGTTCCGTACTTTTCTCCACACACATCACGGGGGACCTTGACAGGATCGCAGACGTTATCACGCTTATCATCGACGGACAGATACGGGAGTCAATGAGCATTGACGCTATCGAGGACAGATACGCTGTTATCAGCGGCGCGAACAACAAGCTTACAAGCGCGAATGAGAAGTACACTATCGGACTCAGAGAACTTAACACAGGCTTCGAGTCCCTGATACTGAGAGAGAATCTTTCCAAGTTTGAGGGCGTGTCAGTGAAAAACCCCAACGTGGAGAATCTGCTGACCTTTTCGATCTGGCAGAACAGAAAGGAGTCCTCAAAATGACGATGGTACAACGGAAACGAGCCGCAAAGCTGCAAAAGACAATGTATCTGTACAGCAAATCCGGCAGGGCGCGGCTTCTTATGCTTTTGGTGGCTGTGCTTCAAATTACGATTATTGCGGTCGCAAGCATATCGGGTATAAAAAACGACGAGGCATATCTGGTCGCTCCTTGTGCGGCAATGTTTACATTTGTGCAGTTTATGGCATGTCTGTTTCCAGTTGGCGTAGACAGCAGCATCAATGAAAGGGTCACTCAAGAGGCGTATCACGGCTCTGCCATGCCCGCAAAATTTATGTGCAGTCTGCCATTTGAAGCGCGGGATCTGCTTAATTTCAAGGTTTGTCTTTGGGAAAAAGCCGCAGCGGTAAACGTGCTGTTCGTAACTTTGGGACACATTTCCGCGCTTATTGTGGAATCGCGGGGATATGCGGTTTACCACGGTGTTGCTGGTTTGTTTACCCTGATGGCAATAATAGACGAAGCGCTCTTTATCGTGCCGTTTCTGATAAAAAGTACCAAAGTAAACGTTGTGATGTGTGTCTTTATAGGATTTAGCTTTTCGTTTGCAGGCGTCTTTATAGACATTGTACCGGATATGTCCGCCGATACAATGGCTTTGCTGAAAATATTTTCCGGTATAAGCGGGATAATCATTTACATTGCTGCGACCGTTATTATCGCCGCTGCGGGAGAGCTTTACATAAAGTATAAAAAGAACGTATCATGGAATATGTTCAAATAGGAAAGGGGTGGGGAATATGAAAAAGATTTTTAAACTGGCTTTGCACGAAAGTCACATTTGGTATAAGCTTTTTCTGGGCTTTTGTTCGATTTTCTATACCTGTGGTATGCTTTTGAACGATTCAAACGAAACGGTGAATGAAGACATCTTTGGAACGGTTTTAATACTGATCGGCTGCAATACGATACTTGATGTGGTAATAATGTGCGTTAACGGAAATTCCGACATAAAGCTGCTCAAGACCCTGCCTCTGACAAGCGGAAACATCACCGATACTTTTGCGGTAAGTACCTACATGGGAGTACCGATTATTTCTTTGGGTGTTTCGGTCTGGCATATTGTTTTCGGAAAAGCCTACATGATACCCTACTTTGTGTGCGCTTTTATGATAAGCGCAGCTTTCGGAACGGTTATAATGCCGCTCCTTGTGTCCGAGCCTTGCGTAATGTCGGGGGCGCGCAGATTTACCCCTCGGAATGTAAGCCTGTCCTTGATACTTATATTTGCTTCAGTCGCGGCAGGAACGCTTTTGTGCCTAAAAGGCTATAAAAACAGTTGCTTTGTCGTAGAAGACGTTCCGATGCTTATCGGTATTTTTGCGGCGTGTATCGTTTTGTCTATGATAATCACAGCAGTGTACAGAAAGAAAGTGAAGTACCGGACTGCGGGTTAATCTGCAAACTGTAACTTTGAAAAAAACTTCGTGGAACGCTCTGTAACGGAACGTTCCACGAAGTTTTTTATATAAAAATAAAACCGTCCGACACTAAATGACGGACGGTCAAAAATATCAATAAAGCGCAGCTATTCTAAAATTAAACGCCGTACTTGATAGTGGAAACAGGGATACCGACACCCATTGTAGAAGCAACTACACAGGACTTGATGTAAGTACCCTTTGCAGCAGCAGGCTTAGCCTTAACGATAGCTTCAAGAAGAGTATCAAGGTTCTGCGCAAGCTTTTCCTTGCCGAAAGAAGCCTTTCCGATAGGGCAGTGAATGATGTTGGTCTTGTCAAGACGGTACTCGATCTTACCGGCCTTAGCTTCGGAAATAGCCTTAGCGATGTCGGGAGCAACAGTGCCTGCCTTAGGGTTAGGCATAAGTCCGCGGGGACCGAGAACTCTCGCCGCTTTACCAACAACGCCCATCATGTCGGGAGAAGCTACGCAAACGTCGAAATCAAGCCAGTTTTCTTTAACGATCTTGTCCACCAGATCAGCGCCGCCTACGAAATCAGCACCCGCTGCCTTAGCGTCAGCCTCTTTTTCCTCCTTGCAGAAAGCAAGTACGCGAACGTTTTTACCTGTACCGTTGGGGAGAACAACCGCGCCTCTTACCTGCTGATCGGCATGACGGGAGTCAACACCCAGACGAACGTGAACTTCAATGGTCTCATCAAATTTAGCCTTAGCGTTCTGACAAGCAAGGTCGAGAGCCTCTTCGGTCTCATAGAGCTTGCTTCTGTCAACAGCCTTAGCGCTTTCATTATATTTCTTACCGTGTTTCATTTAACAATTTCCTCCTTTAAGTGGTAAATGCTTCCTTTGGAAGCGTGCTTCTACTGGAAGCTGTCCCCCAATCGGGACTTTGAGCGGATAATTCCTCCCACCATAGGCAATAGATCCTTACGGAAACAAAATGTCCGCCGCTTAAATGATTCTTATTTGCCGATTATTAGTCAACAACCTCAACGCCCATAGAACGGCAGGTACCTGCGATCATGCTCATTGCAGTCTCAACGCTTGCCGCATTAAGATCGGGCATTTTGGTTTCGGCGATCTTCTTGATCTGTTCTTTTGTGATCTTGCCGACCTTAGTCTTGTTGGGAACTCCCGAACCGCTTTCAAGACCGATAGCCTTCTTGATAAGAACCGCAGCGGGCGGAGTCTTTGTGATAAAGCTGAACGAACGGTCAGCGTAAACCGTGATAACAACGGGTATGATAAGACCGATATCATTCTTTGTTCTCTCGTTGAATTCCTTTGTAAAAGCCATGATATTAACGCCGTGCTGACCGAGAGCAGGACCAACAGGCGGAGCAGGAGTAGCCTTTCCTGCTGCGATCTGAAGCTTGATTAAGCCAACTACTTTCTGTGCCATTATAATCATTCCTTTCTGAGTTTTGCAGCTTCCTTAGGAAGCCTTCGGACTGCTTGTACGGCTGTCCGAAAAGAAAACCCGCAGCTCTGAATTTATTCAGAGTATCCGAACTTCCGATTTTTTTGCATATTGCAACAATGCATATAAAAATAATTTAATACTCGTCCGAAGCCGCGACCATGGTGATGTCCAAAGCCGCCGAGGTATCACGTCCGAACATGGATACCTTAACGTTTACAGTCATATTTTCGGTATCTATGCTTTCGACCTCTCCGACGATACCCTCCATGGGTCCCGCCGTGATCCTTACCTTGTCGCCCGCCTTGAAGTTCACTTCAACGGACGCAGGCTTAGCTTCCATGTCGATACCCATAGCAGCCGCTTCCCTGTCTGTAAGCGGAATAGGTTTCGATCCCGGACCCACAAATCCCGTACAGCCTCTGGTGTTTCTTACCACGTACCAGGAATCGTCTGTAAGAACCATTTTGACCAGAACATATCCGGGAAAAACTTTTCTTTCCACCTCGTGCATCTTATTCTTTTCGTTCATTTCCATTACCCGTTCGGTAGGAACCTGAACCTCCTGAATAAGATCATGAAGCTTTCGGTTATCGACGACCTTCATGATCGTCTGTGCAACCTTATTCTCATAACCGGAATAAGTGTGAATGACATACCATTTTGCCGATTCTGACATAATTAATGACCATTCCTTCCCTATCAGAGGTTAGAGATTCAGAGGTAAGTGGTAAGGAGCGCAAGCGGCTGCCTGTTCCGAAAGATAAGTCCTCTGTGTCCGCTCTCCGTCCTCTCAGCTTCCTCTGTTTTGCGTCTGCGTCCTGTACTCAGCCTTGACCGCCCGCTTTTGTTGCGAGGTTAAGCAAAGCTGTGAGCGCACTGTCGATCCCGTATACAACGATACCGCTTGCGCACATTCCCACAAGAACCACAAACGTGTTGTTTACGACCTTTCTCCATGAAGGCCATGTAACTTTTTTGATCTCGCTTCTTAAGTCCTTGAAGTACTTTACAACGCCGTTAGGCTTTTTCGCGCCGGACTTTTTGCCCTTAGCCTTCGCCTTTTCGCGGTCGTTGACCATCTTGTTCGCCTTAGCCTCAGCCTGAGCCACGATGGAATTTTTCTTAGACTTGCTGTTTTTTGCATCAGCCATTCTCCGCACCTCGCTTACTTAGTTTCTTTGTGAAGAGTATGCTTTCTGCAGAACTTACAGTACTTGTTCATTTCAAGTCTGTCAGGGTCGTTCTTCTTGTTCTTCTTGGTATTGTAGTTGCGCTGTTTGCACTCCGTACAAGCCAATGTAATTTTTACTCTCATATCGGCACCTCCTATTAGATTAACAGTGTATGCAGGCAATTGCCGCGTTTTCCTTTTGTCGGCTGTACGCCGCAATACCTTACGCACTGCTTTGCGTTTCGCAGGGGACGTATTTCCCCTGTGCCTCCCTCTGTGGCATGACCCGAGCTGACTCGCAGGAATCTTGCCGAGAGACTTTTCCGCCCGTAAAAAAGAGCGCAAAAAAATAAGCCTCTGCAAGAGGTAATATTATTATACCTCATTGCACAGGCTTTTGTCAAGTGTTTTTACAAATTTTTTTATTTATTTCCCGAACCAACGCTGATACGGTTCAGCGCTCTTTTAAGCTTTAGCTCTGCGAGATCGAGCTGGTGTCTGTCTTCCTGCTCTTTAAGACGGCGTCTTGCGTCTTCCTCGGAGCGCTTTGCCCAGTTCAGGTCAATCTCGTCCGCCCATTCAACAGCGTTTGCAAGAATCGAGACCTTGTTTCCTCCAACCTTTAACAGACCGGTGGAAATAGCCGCGACCCTCCAGCTTCCGTCCTCCTGCTTTACTTTGAGAGGACCCGAGGGGAGATCAGCAACCAGACTTGTGTGGTTCGCCAGAATACCTATGTCGCCCACAGTTGTGCGGACGATTATCTGTGACGTTTCACCGTCGAAGAAAACCTTTTCGGGCGTAACTACGCTGAGTGAAAATGAAGCTGCCATAGAAAAGCACCGCCTCCTTTACTCATTTGAAGTGTTCTTGGCTTTTTCAACGACCTCGTCGATAGTTCCCGCGAACAGGAACGCCGACTCGGGCAGATCGTCGTGCATACCCTCAATGATCTCCTTGAATCCGCGGATAGTTTCTTTAAGAGGAACGTACTTGCCCTGCATACCCGTGAACTGTTCCGCAACACTGAAAGGCTGGGACAGGAAACGCTGGATCTTTCTCGCTCTGGAAACGGTCAGCTTATCCTCGTCGGAAAGTTCGTCCATACCCATGATAGCGATAATATCCTGAAGCTCCTTGTATCTCTGGAGAATGTTCTGTACCGAACGCGCAACCTCGTAATGCTCCTGACCCACGATGTCGGGAGAAAGAATTCTCGATGTAGAATCCAGAGGGTCAACAGCGGGGTAGATACCCAGCGAGGAAATAGAACGGGACAGTGTGGTTGTCGCGTCAAGGTGAGCAAATGTAGTTGCAGGAGCGGGGTCTGTAATGTCGTCGGCAGGAACGTATACAGCCTGTACCGATGTGATAGAGCCCTTGTTTGTGGATGTGATTCTCTCCTGCAAAGCTCCCATTTCCGTAGCTAGCGTAGGCTGATAACCAACCGCCGAGGGCATACGTCCAAGCAGCGCGGAAACCTCCGAGCCTGCCTGTGTGAAACGGAAGATGTTGTCGATGAACAGGAGAACGTCCTGACCCTCGACGTCACGGAAATATTCCGCCATAGTCAGACCTGAAAGACCAACCCTCATTCTTGCTCCGGGAGGTTCGTTCATCTGACCGTATACAAGTACGGTCTTGTCGATAACTCCCGACTCGGTCATTTCGTTGTAAAGGTCGTTACCCTCACGGGTACGCTCTC
Source organism: uncultured Clostridia bacterium (assembly GCA_947176675.1). Classification (GTDB taxonomy): domain Bacteria; phylum Bacillota; class Clostridia; order Oscillospirales; family Ruminococcaceae; genus RGIG8773. The sequence continues at coordinate 9,887 of CAMWRN010000025.1, forward strand.
CAACGCCTGTGAAAACGGAAATACCGTTGTGCTGGTTTGCGATGTTGTTGATAAGCTCCTGAATAAGAACCGTCTTACCAACGCCCGCACCTCCGAACAGACCGATCTTACCGCCCTTGAGGTAAGGACAGATAAGGTCGATAACCTTGATACCTGTTTCCAGAATTTCATTTGAAGCGGTCTGCTCCTCATATGTGGGAGGTTCTCTGTGGATAGCCCATTTCTCCTTTGTTTCGGGAGCGGGCTTGTTGTCAACGGGTTCGCCCAGCAGATTGAAGATTCTTCCCAGAGTCTCCTTTCCGACCGGAACAGTGATAGGCGAGCCTGTATCGACCGCGTCAACGTCTCTTACAAGACCGTCCGTAGAACCCATTGCAATACATCTTACAACGTCGTCGCCGATATGCTGTGCGACCTCGCAGATAAGAGGCTTGCCGTTAAGTTCGATTTCTATTGCATTCAAAAGATTCGGAAGATTGTCCTTAGTAAACTGGATATCGACTACCGCGCCGATGATCTGAACAACCTTGCCGATATTTTTCTGCGGCATTTACATAATCAATCCTTTCCGTAACTCTCCGCTCCGTCAAGCGCAGAGAGCTTTAGTTGGCGCAGTGAGCGCGCAAGCATAGCGCGCTATTCCTGAGCCGCTGCGCCGCCCACGATCTCGGTGATCTCCTGAGTGATGGACGCCTGACGGGCGCGGTTGTACATCAGTGACAGACCCGAGATCATTTCGCCGGCATTGTCCGAAGCGTTTTCCATCGCTATGCGGCGTGAAGCCTGCTCCGAAGCAAAGCTGTCCACCACGGCGCAGAAGAGCATACCCGTGATATACTTGGGAACGATCGCGTCGAAAACCGTTTCGGGTGACGGCTCATAAACGGGAAGCTCCTTGATCCTTGACCGTTCGCCGCTGCCCTGATCATCGCCGCTGTGAACGTCCATGGGAAGCACCGACAGCGCCTCCGCCTGCTGTAGCAGGGGGGAAACATATTCGGTGTGGAAAAGCTCTACCTTGTCGATCTCGCCGCTTACAAATTTCTGCATGATGATGTCGGAAATATCCGCCGCATGGTGGATCTTCAGACCCTCCGCAATGTTGGGATAACTGCCCATAAGGTCATAGCCGCGCTTGATGAAATACTCTGCGGATTTTTTTCCGATAGCGATTACCTTCACCTCCGCCGAGCCGTTCAGCTCGTCGATACGTGCCTGAGCAAGCTTTAAGATGTTTGAGTTAAAGCCGCCCGCAAGACCTCTGTCACCGGCGATGACCACCAGCAGAACGGTTTTGGCGTCCCGTTTTTTGGTATACTGCGAGAAGAATCCGGGGTTTTCCGACTGAATCTCGCACATTGTTTCATACAGGGCATTAAAGTAGGGACGGGCGTTGTCCGCCTTTTCCTTGGCTTTTCTCAGCTTTGAAGAAGCCACCAGTTCCATCGCCTTGGTGATCTGCATGGTGGACTCCACGCTTTTGATACGCCTTTTAATGTCCTTCATATTACCGCTTGCCAACGGACACCCTCCTTTCTCATATCGTTTCGGGGCAAATTAAAATTACTTGTCCGCAAGGAATTTCTTAACAAATTCGGCAAGGGTCTCTTTGAGAGCTTCCTCGTTTTCCTTTGTAAGGTCTTTTGTTTCCTTGATCGAAGCGATAATATCGGGGTGTGCCTCGTCGGTATAGTCGAACAGCTCCTTCTCGAATTCGGAGACAAGCTCCAAAGGGATATCTTTAAGGAAGCCGTGAGTTACCGCGTAAATGATAAGTACCTGATGCTCAACGGTAAGGGGCGTGTTTCGTCCCTGCTTAAGAACTTCAACAACTCTTTCACCCAGAGCAAGACGTTCCTTTGTATCCTTATCCAGATCGGAACCGAACTGTGAGAAGGACTGGAGCTCACGGTACTGAGAATAGGTCAGCTTCAGTGAACCCGAAACCTTTTTCATAGCCTTGATCTGAGCCGCGCCGCCAACACGGGAAACCGAGATACCGGGGTTTACCGCGGGACGAACGCCCGAGTTGAACAGGTCTGTTTCCAGGAATATCTGACCGTCGGTAATGGAGATAACGTTGGTCGGGATATAAGCGGAAACGTCGCCCGCCTGAGTTTCGATGATAGGCAGAGCGGTCAAAGAGCCGCCGCCGTAGTTCTCGTTGAGGTTGCAGGCACGCTCCAGCAGACGGGAGTGGAGATAGAAAACGTCTCCGGGATAAGCCTCACGTCCCGGTGGTCTTTTAAGAAGCAGCGAAAGCGTTCTGTAAGCCACCGCGTGCTTGGACAGGTCGTCATAGATACAAAGGACGTCCTTGCCCTGCTCGAGGAAGTATTCGCCCATAGCGCAGCCCGAATAGGGAGCGATATACTGCAGCGGAGCAAGCTCCGAAGCTGTGGCGGAAACAACGATAGTGTAGTCCATAGCGCCGTTCTTTTCGAGGGTGTCAACAACGTTTGCAACCGTGGAACGCTTCTGACCGATAGCAACATAGATACAGATAACGTCCTGACCCTTCTGATTAATAATAGTATCCAGCGCAATAGCAGTTTTACCCGTCTGGCGGTCGCCGATAATAAGCTCACGCTGACCGCGTCCGATAGGGATCATGGAGTCGATAGCCTTGATACCTGTCTGGAGAGGTCTGTTAACGGATTTTCTTGTGATAATGCCCGGAGCGATACGCTCAATAGGCATGGTTTTGTCGGTAAGGATCGTTCCCTTGCCGTCGATAGGCTGACCGAGAGAGTTTACAACTCTTCCCAGCAGTTCGTCGCCCACGGGAACGGACACAATTCTGCCTGTGCTTTTAACGGTGTCGCCCTCCTTGATCTCAGCGTCCGAGCCCAGCATAACCGCGCCTACGAAGCCTTGTTCAAGGTTGAGCGCCATAGCGCTCACGCCGTTTTCAAATTCCAGCAGTTCTCCCGACATACATTTTTCAAGACCGTGAATTCTGGCAATACCGTCGCCCACTGTAACAACAGTACCCACGTCGGCAAGTTCAATCTTGGACTGATAATTCTTTATCTGGTCTTTGATTATGCCTGTAATTTCATCGGGGCGTAAATCCATTGGAAATAACCATCCTTTCTTAGAAAGACTTTACCGCTGCACACGCAGCAAGCGCAGTCTCCCGATTTTCATAATGCAGCTCAGGCGATAATGCCCTTGATCTGCTTCTGAATAGCTTCAAGCTTTGACCTGACCGAACCGTCCATCATAGATCCGCCGTAGTTCAGCACTATGCCGCCCATAATGGAAGGATCAACGGATTCGTCCAGAATAACCGTTTTCTTGTATACCGACTCAAGCTTAGCTTTCAGCTTATTTTTAAGACCGTCGTCAAGCGGAACGCTTGTAACGACCTTGACTTCGGCGATATTTTTCATTTCGTACCAGCGGTTTTTATAATCCTCTGCAACGGCTTGCACCGCAGCGGCGCGTCCTTTTTCCGTAAGGACGCAGAGGAAGTTGTAAGTAACGTCCGAAACTTTGCCCTTAAAGGCTTTTGCCAGAATATCCAGCTTTTCAGCGATCGTTACCGTCGGAGCGCCGAGAAGCTTCGGGAACTCGGGGTTATCGCCGAAAATAACCGCCAGAGAGTCCAGCTCCTTTTTCACCTCGTCCGCGCAGCCCTGCTCGCAGGCAAGCTCGAAAACCGCTTCCGAATATACTTTTTCAACCGTACCCGTCATAAAAGACTGTTCCTTTCCCGAAACGGCGTACTGACTTCAGGTCACTCGCCGATCTCGTCGATAAAGCTCTCGATAAGCTGTTTGTGCGTGTTCTGGTCGATCTCCTTTGAAACGACCTGACTCGCGATAGACATTGCAATATCGGAGATCTCGTCCTTGATCTGGTTGACAGCGCGTTTCTTTTCCTTTTCGATATCGGCGTTTGCCTTATCTACAATGCCTCTTGCTTCGTCCTTCGCGCCTGCGATGATCTCGTCGGAGCGTGTCTGAGCCTTTCTTGTGGCATTCTTGACTATCTCTGCGGACTCCTCCTTAGCGGCGGACAGCTTGTCGGTGTACTCCGCTTCAAGACGCTTTGCGTTTGACAATGCGCTGTCGGCGTCCTCATAGGTTTTTGCTACCTCGGTCCTGCGGGACTCCAGAATGGTGTTTACCTTGTCAAAAAGGAAGTGCTTGATGACCAGAAACAGAATCAGCGTGTTCAGAATTGTACCCACGATCGTCGTGAGATCAATTGAAAAGAAATCAAAATTACTGTGCATGAGCTTATTTCTGCCTCCTGTTCCTTAAAATTTCAGCATTCAGCCGCATCAGTTCGTGCCGGTGAGGAATTTAAGGAACGGATTAGCGAACAGAAGCATGATAGCTACGAACAGACCGTAGATACCCGTTGTCTCCGCAACGGCGCAGCCGATGAACATTGTGGAAGTTGCAGTACCCTTGATCTCGGGCTGTCTGCCGATAGTCTCGATAGCCTTGCCTACAGCGTAGCCTTCACCGATACCGGGTCCGATACCTGCGATCATCGCAAGACCTGCGCCGATTGCCTGTCCCGCAAGGACAGTCGCCTGTGCGTTTAATAATGCCTCATTCATAAAAATATACCTCCAAAAAATTTTTCAGGGTTTATTCTTTACCCATTTTGATGTAAGCCATAGTAAGCATGATGAATACGTATGACTGTATCGCTCCCGAGAACAGATCGAAGTAGATCGACAGCACTGCGGGAATACCGATCTGGAAAATGTTGAATACGTAGCCGTTGAGAGACTCGATCGGCGGTATCCCGATAAGATTGTAAAGTGCTCCGCTGGCAGATCCCAGAGCAAGGTAGAGGATCAGCGTAATTATCATGCCGCCCGCTACGTTTCCGAAAAGACGCAGAGCCATAGCAACAGGCGTTGCGACTTCGCCGATGATATTAAGCGGGTTTATGAACTGCTTGAAGTAGCCTCCCACACCGTTGAATTTGACTTTTGTGTAGGTTATCAGCACGAAGGTCATCAGCGCCAGACCTCCCGTAACGCTTATATCCGCAGTAATGCTCCTGAAGCCTATCATTGAGATAAGCGTGCCTACTATGATATAAGCGAAAACAGCGGCAATGTAGGGAGCGTATGCCATCGACGATTTGTCCATATTGACCTCGACCATGTTGTTTACGGTCTTGACTATGTATTCTGCAGCACACTGACGTTTGGTTTCGGGAACCTTTTTAAGGTTCTTTGTCAGTATAAGGCAAGCAGCCAGAACGATCAGGATAACAAGCCAACCGGTTACAACCGATTCGGATATGGAAAAAACCACCTCGCCCGATTCGGACAGAATGCTGAACATTCGTCTCGGGCCCTCTACATTTACCTCAAATCCCATGATTTCACCCTCCTTTCCGTTTTACCGCCGCATGAACAGTATAAGCAAGCTTGGGGTAGAGCTGCGGTATCGCCGCCGCCACAAGATTGATGGACGGACATTTGATCCCCGCAACAAACAGCAGACCTGTTATAAGCAGCCTTATCATATACGAGCCGAACATATACCTCTTAGCGGATGTAAGAGGGCGTTCCACGGCTCTTTCCGAGGAAAGTCCAAGGATTATGAAATTAAGCAGCATGACTGCCGTTCCCGCAAGAAGTCCCAGTGGAACCTCAATGCAAAGCCTATAGACAGGCAGCGATATAAGGTATACCGCAAGGTCAAGGACAAGCGCTCTGGGCAGGAGGAATTTCAGTTCCCTGCAAATCATTTCGCTGAATAAACGTCCCGCCATAAGAGAGCCTTTCCTTTCCTCAAAGCATACAAC
>CAMWRN010000026.1 GCA_947176675.1 uncultured Clostridia bacterium
TCTGTCTCGTGGGGTGGGTTTTGTGTTTAAGAGCGAGGGTACGGTCTACACGGTCATGGGCATTAAAACGCCCTCCGCTTCGGCGGTCATAGACTGCCGTGAAAGCGGTTCGACGATGAGGTTTATTATTCCCATCGCCGCAGCTTTGGGATGCTCCTGCGAGTTCCACGGCAGCGGAAAGCTCCCCGAAAGACCCATTACTCCCTACATAAGAGAAATGGGCAAAAACGGCGCGGTCATCACAAAAACAGAGGGAGTAATGCCGTTTACTATGAACGGCAAGCTGAAAGGCGGCGAGTACGTGCTGGAGGGGGATATTTCCTCCCAGTTCATTACGGGACTGCTTTTCGCCCTTCCTCTTTGCAGCGAGAATTCCGTAATAAGGCTTACTTCAAAGCTGGAGTCCAAGCCTTATGCGGACATGACCATAGATGCCTTGACTCGCTTCGGGATAAACATTGACGAAAGCAAGGACTGCGACGGACTCCCGCTGTACCGCATAAGAGGCGGTCAGAAGTACCGCAGCGCGGACGTTTCTGTGGAGGGAGACTATTCACAGGCAGCATTTTATTTTGCCGCGAACGTTCTCGGCTCGGAGGTCAAGGTGGATAACCTTAACGAAGACTCGGTGCAGGGAGATAAAAAAATCCTTGAAATTATTCGGAATATGGGTTATAATAAATTAAACGATTCCGTTCCGGGAAAGCTTCCCGCATTTTCCGCAGACGTTTCCGATATCCCGGATCTGGTTCCCATACTTACGGTGCTGGGCTGTTTTACCGACGGAGTAAGCCGCATTACGGGCGCAAAACGTCTTAAAATAAAGGAAAGCAACCGTCTTGAAGCTATAGCAGCCGCACTGGGAAATATCGGCGGAAAGGTCAAGGTCTTTGACGATTCCTTGGAGATCGAGCCTGTGGAACATTTCCACAGCGGAACGATAAACGGCTGCAACGATCACAGGATAGTTATGGCGTCAGCGATCGCTTCGACTATGGCGAACGGTGAAATCACTATAACGGACGCGGAAGCCGTGTCGAAAAGCTATCCCGATTTCTGGAGGGATTTCATCTCCCTCGGCGGAGAAGCAGAGCTTGAAAGAGACTGACTTCAGTTTCAAACGGTGCAGCTCTCCGTATTGAATTATTAAAACAAGTACCCCGCCCCTTTGAGGAGCTTGACAAGGTATCACTGCCGTATGCAACTGTGGGGTGACTATAGCTGCGGGGCGTTCCCCGATCGAAAGGACTGATCAAAAATGTCATCATTCTGGAATCATAATCTTACAATTTCAATCTTCGGGGAATCCCACGGCCCCGCTATCGGCGTAGTGCTTGACAAGCTGCCTTCGGGCGAGCATATCGACGCGGAGGAGCTGCGGTGCTTTATGACCCGCCGCGCTCCCAAAAAGGACGCTACCTCCACCCACAGGCGTGAGACCGATATGCCCAATATTCTTTCGGGAATTTACAACGGATATACTACAGGCACTCCCCTTGCAGCCTTTATAAACAACAGCGATACCCATTCGCAGGATTACGGCAATATTGCCAAGCTTGCCCGTCCCGGACACGCGGACTACACAGGCGCGCTCCGCTACAAGGGCTTCAACGATGTCCGCGGCGGCGGACATTTTTCGGGCAGACTTACCGCTCCCCTCTGCTTTGCGGGAGCCGTCTGCGGTCAGATACTTGAGCGCAGGGGAATCTACACAGGCGCACATATTTTGCAGGTGCATAACATTAAGGATAAACAATTCGATCCATGTAATATTTCTCGGGAAGATATCGTTGCTTTAAGACACAAAAAATTTCCCGTACTCAACGACAAAAAAGGCGAAGCTATGGTCAACGATATCGCCAAAGCGCGGGACAGTCTTGACAGTTTAGGCGGCATTGTGGAATGCGTTGTAACAAATGTTCCCGCAGGAATAGGCTCACCGATTTTCGAGGGACTTGAAAACAGTATCGCACAGCTTGTTTTCGGCATACCCGCAGTCAAGGGCATAGAATTCGGAGTCGGCTTCAAAGCAGCGGAAATGCTGGGAAGCCAAAACAACGACGAATTTTATGTTGACGATCACGGTCATGTGCTTACTAAAACGAACAATCACGGCGGCATTCTGGGTGGGATTTCCTCGGGTATGCCTATTGTGTTCAGAGTGGCTTTCAAGCCTACTCCATCTATTGCAAGACCGCAGGAGACAGTCAACATCAGCTCCCTGACAAACGAAACGCTGGAGATCAAGGGCAGACACGACCCCTGCGTTGTCCCGAGAGCGGTACCTTGTGTTGAAGCTGCGGCAAATATTGCCATTCTCTCGCATATGCTTGATTATCCGAACTTCTGATTTGATTGGGAGGGATATTATGTCCTCAAAGCGCGACGAACTTTTCAAGGCTAATCATTACCGCTATAAAAATTTGCAGCGGCACTTTAAATTTTCGTTCTGGGCCGGACTTATCCCGTCGGGAGCCGCGTTTGTGTTTTTATTGCTTTATTATGCTTTTTCGGCGATCATGAATATAATCGGCAGCGCTGTTGATTTTGCAGACAGAATGTTGAAAGCAATGATGACAGGCGAGGTTATCGAAAAGCAGGCAAATCATATGACCGTTCCCTATTTGTTCATGGCGTATCTTTTGGCGGCTGCGGCAATAACGGCGGCAGCGCATTTTTTCAAAGCCCGCAAGCCTCACTATGTTCTTTTCGGACTATACGCAGTTGGAGCGGTATCAAGTCTTATCGGAATGTTTACAGGGTCGCTGACAGTGCCTTTCGGGTTGTACGCGCTTGCTTACAGCTGCTATGGAATATGGCTGGAAGATTTTGTCCACAGACTTTACAAGGAGCTTGACTACCTGTCGCTTCAGGAGGGTTACCCTGATTTTATCGAGATGATAAACGAACCCAAGGCTATGGCAAATTCGCTGGGTATGCGGTATTACCAGAGCGAGTACCAAAAGCGTCTGAGGAAAGAATCAAAGGCTGCGGAGGAAATTTCCGAAAATGCCGAAACGTCGCAGTCATTTGAAATGGATGAACTTTCAATTGATTCTCCGCCTCCAAAGGGTACAAGAAAAATTGATAATATGCTTTAATTTGCCAATATATTTTAGAATCCGGAGTTTTTTATGAACGACTACAACACCGCAGAGCTTAATTCCGCGCACCTTGTCAAGGTGCTTATATGTTATCTGCTTGAGCGTCTGAAGCAGCCTGTCACAGAGGGACAGCTTTACGAGATCGCTGTGGAGAGCGGAGTGGTGAACTATTTTTACTACACCGAAGCTCTGGAGGGCCTTCTGGAAAACCGCTCGCTGACCCGTACCGAACGGAACGGGGAAATCTTTATCGTACCTACCGAAAAGGGACGCTTCGGAGCAGATTATTTCAACGATACCGTTCCGCTGTATTTCCGTAAGGAGATACTGAAAGCCGCGCTGTATTACTTTGCAAGGCTTGAAAGGGAAAGCTCCGCAGATATCAGTATTACGGAAACAGATAACGGCTGCGAGGTAAACTGCACTGTCGGCGACGCGAATTACGATTTAATGCGTGTCAGCCTGTACGCTCCCGACTCCGAGCAGGCGGAGCTTATAAAAGAAAAAATCATGCTTGACCCTGCGGAATTTTACCGCAGAGTGTTGGGTTACGCCCTCGAAAACAAAGAGGAGCATATTGAAGTTGATATGGATTGACAAGGGGTATTGCGGCGGCTTTACCCCTTTTTTGAAAGTTGACTTCTTGTATTATTCTTGTTATAGTCTACAGAAAGGAATGCATAATGAGCTATATACAATTCAGAGACGTGAGCAAAAGCTTCGGCGGCAACACAGTCCTCAAAGCCGTAAGCTTCGGGATAGAAAAAGGAAGCATATGCGGATTTTTGGGCAGGAACGGCAGCGGAAAGACCGTTATATTCAAGCTTATGACAGGTCTAATGGTACCCGACTCGGGGACGATATCCATAGGCGGCGAAAACTTTGGCGCAAAGGGAAAATTTCCGGATTCCGTCGGAGTAATGATCGAGACTCCCGGATTTATACCGCACTACAGCGGAATTAAAAATCTGAAAATTCTCAACTCCATGAGCGCAGCCCCTGTCTCCGCGGAAGAGATAGCCGCGCTTATGACACGCCTTGAGCTTGACCCGAAAAACCGCAGTCCCGTGCGGACATACTCGCTGGGTATGCGCCAAAAGCTTGGGATAATCCAAGCGGTGATGAACAAGCCCGAGCTGCTGGTTCTGGACGAACCTATGAACAGCCTGGACGACAGATCGGTCAGGCTTGTGCGGGAACTGTTCGCAGAGCTGAACGGCAGAGGCTCTACGATAGTCCTCGCAAGCCATATCGCTGAGGATATTGAGTCCCTCTGTACAAAAAGATTCCGCATTGAGAACACTTCAATAACCGAGGTGACGGCATGAAATTTTTCCGCACTGATATAAAGCGTATCTTTACCGAGCCGTCCTTTTGGTTAAGTGTGTTTTTAGGCGCGGTACTGCTTTTCGGCGGTTTAGGATACTGCCTTGCTTCAAGGGACGGTTCACATCTCTACAGTCAGGCACAGGCTATTGCGCTGCCATTTGCCGCTCCGCTTCTGGCGGCAATGCCCTACTCGGTAATGATAATGACCGAGCGTGAAACAAAATTCGGCGCACTTATGATATTAAAGCAAAGCGGTACGGAAAGACGTTACCGATTTAAAAGATTTTTTACCGCAGGACTTTCGGGAGCGGCAGCGCTATTCATACCTCACCTTGCGCTGTGTGCGGTCTGCTTGGTTCTCGGAGAGACTCCTGACGCTTCGGAATTTGCGCAGCTTATCCTTCCGATAACATTCGGCTTCGGTTGGGCGGCTTTTTCCTACGGACTGACCTTTGTTAACCGTCAGCGGTATGTTCCGCTTGTAATGCCGCAGGTGCTTTATCTGCTGTGCATATACGCTTTCCCTTACCTTAAACTGGAAAGATTTTATCCGCCGCTGGACATTGCTCCGTCAGTAAGCGGAGCAGTCATGACCGCAGACTGTTTTGTTCTGCCCGCAGTACTGGCGGTTTCGGGACTTGCTCTGACGGCATTCGGAAAGGAGGCTGACGAACAGTGAGAAAGCTCAGAGGACTTTGGTTCAGCCTGACGGAACATATCCCTGCGGCGCGGTGGTGTCTTGCGCTGGCAGTCATATCATTTACCGCAGCGGTAAGCGTCCGCAAATATATAGACCTTGCCGAAACTGCGGCGTTTTCTTCATTTGAAGCAATGTTTTTGATAATTACCGATATTACCAATATCGTGTTCATATATCTTCCGCTGTACCTTTTTACGGTGTGCGGAATAATGTTCGGCAGCGATTTCGGAGGCATAGACATTTTGCGGTGTGGAAGCCGCAGTCGGTGGCTTGTGGGTAAAGCGATAACCTATGCGGTAAACACGGTGCTGTTTTTCGCGGCAATACTGGTAATAAATATTGTTATATGCTCGCGGACATTTGAGTTCAGCGACGTGTGGAGCAGCGGCTTTGTGGGATTCCGCGTTATGACGGGAAGTCCCGCCGCAGATTTTACTGCTCCGCCCCTGCCCACGATAATCGGAGCGGCATTCTCTGCGCTTCTGCTGTATCTGTTCTGCGGAATGATAAATATGTTTTTTTCTCTGGTGACGGACAGAGAATCCGCTGCGCTGTTCGTTTCCCTTTTTGCGGGGATAGCTCTGGGGCTTCTCAACATGACGTCAGGTTCAAACAGCTGGAAAAGTCAGCTTATGCGGTGTCTGATACTGGCTGTCTCGGCAGCGGCGGTTTATGTTTTTTCGTCGGCTGCCGTGACTAAAAAGAACTTGGGCGGAGGAAAAACCGCATAAGGAGGATTGCAAAATGGACGACAAAATCATTGGCGAAAAAATGTACTCCAAAGCCTGTGATTTTCTTGATAAACGTTTTCAAAACGGTTGGGGAGGCTGTGCGGTTATGCGTACTGCCGATGAAAAATATTTGATAAGTGTTGCTCTTGAAAATTTTAACAGCGCGGCTGGGCTTTGCATGGAAACAGGAGCAATGTGCGAAGCGCAGAAATATAATTTACAAATAACCCATTCAATGTGCGTAACAAGAAGCAATGAAAAGGAAAAACCTATAATTCTTACCGCCTGCGGAATTTGTCAGGAAAGGCTTATGTACTGGGGAATTTCCGTAAAGGTCGCAGTTTCAAATCCGAAAAACGATATTGTTTTCCTAACTTTGAAAGAGCTGTCTCCGCACCATTGGAGAGGAGCTTTCCCGGACGAAGAACAGGAAAAATACTTATCGTAAATACCGAGAGCTTGGAGGATTTTTATTCATGAAGATCGAACATATTGCCATATATTACAAAGAACTGGAGAAAGCAAAAAGCTTCTTTTCGGAATATTTCGGAGCGGCGGCAGGAGAACTTTACCTCAATGAGAAAACGGGATTTTCCTCATACTTTCTGACGTTTGAAAACAGTTCGCGTCTGGAGATAATGAACAAACCCAATGTTTGCGAAGAAGAAAACCGCCCCCTCGGAGGACTGCACCACATTGCCTTTTCCACAGGCAGCAGAGAAGCCGTTGACAGCCTGACGGAACGTCTGCGGCAGGACGGTTACCCTATAGTCGGAGAACCACGCGTGACGGGAGACGGTTACTACGAAAGCGTTATATCCGACTTTGAGGGAAATCTTATTGAGATAACCGTGTGAAGTTTGTTATAAGAAATATAGCGAAAGGAATACCATGAAGCTTCTTAAAATAATTATAATACTTGCAGTGGGGATACTCTGCACTGCAGCGGCTGCGTACGGCACCGAGAGTTATGCCGCGGAAACTGCCGCACGTGAGAAAACTCTCGCCGAAGCGGTAATGCAGAGCCGTCTTGAAGAGCAGATAAAAAAAGCCGAAGAACAGGCTCGTATGGAACTTGAAGAACAGGGCGAAACTCTTGTGACTTCCGTTATGGAGACAAAACCTGTAATCACCGAGCCTCCCGAAACTGAAACAGAAACGGAGCCGGAGACAGAAATATCTTCGGAGGAAAAGTCAGATACGACCGTTACTGACGCTGCCGAAGCGGAGGAGGAAATAATTACGGAATTCACACGCGGAGGTATTCTCCCGACGGACAGAACGGGCATACCGATAAAAACCATGTTCGGACTTACCGCCGCGGAGCAGGAACAGGTCATCGGATTTCTCATTGAACATTATTTTCTTGACGGATTCAAATACGCGGAAGCGGAGACCCGTCCCGAACTGAAAGAAAAAAAGCTCCTCGCCGCTGAAATGGAAAACAGCGTTGTGAAGAGCCTTAACATGGTCATGGACGCGGTAAACGCCGGCGACATAGCCGCAATGCTGAACGCTGACTACGGTGCGATGCGTGAAGAAGCAGAGTCCCTGCGGAATGATTTCGCCGAAAAATACAGCAGTGCAGGAAATTACGGAGAACAGTTTGCCGCCCTTTATGAGGACAGTCTGAAATATTTTGACAGACTCATTGCAGCTCTTGCAAATGTGGAGGAGACCGCAAAGCAGTACTCCGAAGCGGCAAATCCCCTGCTTGCTTTGGGACTGCTCACAAGCGGTCTTAACGATGTGATACTCCCTGAAATAATGGGGGTTCTGGAGCAGTCCTTTGACCTTGTTGAGACCTCGCAGGAAATTTTCCTTGAAGGAACGCAGGGTACAAAACTTCTCACAAGAGACGAGGTGCGGGACATTATCACAAACCCCGCTTTAGTCACAAACACAAATCTAACATAAGAAAGGAATACCAAAATGGACGCTAAAATTCAGGCTCTTATTGACAACATTGAAAAGGTCATCGTGGGCAAGCGCACACCTATAGTTCAGACTGTCGCCGCGCTTCTTACGGGTGGACACGTACTTCTGGAGGACGTCCCCGGCGTGGGCAAGACCCAGCTTGCGGCGGCTCTGGCAAGGTCGGTGAACGGTTCTTTCAGCCGCGTTCAGATGACCCCCGACATCATGCCCTCGGACATTACTGGCTTTTCCATGCTGAACCGCGAGACAGGAGAATTCGAGTACCGAAAGGGCGCGGCGTTCTGCAATTTTCTTCTTGCGGACGAAATAAACCGCGCCTCGCCAAAAGCACAGTCATCGCTGCTGGAGGTAATGGAGGAACGTCAGGTCAGCATTGACGGAATGACCTATGCGCTCCCCGCGCCGTTCATGGTAATTGCCACTCAGAATCCCGTGGAGACCTATGGCACATATCATCTCCCCGAAGCGCAAATGGACCGCTTTGCCATGAAAATAAGCATGGGTTATCCCACCGCCTCCGAAGAGTCCGAGATACTGGACAGGAACGAAAACGAGAATCCTATCACACGCATAGCGGCGGTGCTGTCCACGGACGACATAATCGCTTTGCAGGAACAGGTGAAAAAAGTAAGAGCGTCCCAGAACGTGAAGGACTACATAATTTCCGTAGCAAATGCCACCCGCTCGGACGAGGGCATAAAGCTGGGAGTAAGTCCCCGCGGAAGCATTGCGCTGTACAAATCCGCAAAGGCATGGGCGTTCATGGACGGCAGGGATTTCATCACTCCGCAGGACGTCAAGGACTGCTGCGTCTGCACCCTTTCCCACAGGATAATGCTGTCACCGAAGGGCAAATCCATGTACGAAACACAGGAAAACGCTTTTGTGCAAATACTTGAGCGCGTTCCCGTCCCGACGGAGTAATGCACATGGCTTCAAAAATTTTTATGTATCTTATAGCGGTCTTCCTTGGAGTCATGTTTGCGCTGTACCTTTCCGCATCGATAGGCTGGACATTTGTGTATATCTTTGTGTGCGCTCCGATTTTTTCCCTTTTGGTAACGCTTTGGCTGCACAAAAGAAAAAGCGTCAAGGTAAGGACTGACGTAAACCGCACTATGCTTTACAAAAACGAGACAGTCACGCTCAGGATCACTGCCGAAAATAAAAGCTTTTTCCCCGTTCCCGCGGTAAAGCTGTTCCTCGCCGAACCTAAGGGTCTTGAACCGGAAAACTCTTTCAAAAGCTGCGTAATAAGTATCCCTCCGCGCTCCGAAACATCGGTGGAGGTGCTGTACAGCGCAAAGGTCTGGGGAACTTGCTCGGTAGGAGTAAAAAGCGTGGAGCTTCACGATTTCATGAAATTTTTCAAATTCCGTATGCCATATTCCGCAAACTCTTCAAAGGACGGACTACTCCACGAGATAAAGGTTTTCCCGAATATCCCCGAAATGGCGGGAGACGCTCCGCTTCTCAGAGCGGCGGCTGAAAACACAAAATTCTCCGATGACAGCGAGGAGACCCGCGAAACGGACAACGCCAATCTTTTCGCAGGTATGCCCGGCTATACCCACAGGGAATACACGGAGGGCGATCCCGTCCGCAGGATAAACTGGAAGCTGTCCTCAAAGCGGGATAAGTACATGGTCAGGCTGGACGACGAGATAGAGTCCGTACAGCAGAACATCGTTCTCGACAGCCGCGGGGGAAACGACGTATACGAAAACGAAAGAGCGGTTGAGGGAGTTCTTGCCGCTGCACTGGGACTGCTGAAAAGCGGACTTGAATCTACAGTATACTTCCGTTTTAACGGCATATGGGAAAGTTTTGAGATATCCGAACCTGCGGACATTACAGCATTGCAGACAAGATTTGCAGATTACAGTTTTGCGGAGGAGCATGAAAAATGCGAAAGAATTCCCGATGACGAACTTTCCGAGTCGGAGAACGGCGCGGGGATACTTTTATTCACCTCACTGTTTGACAAATCGCTTACTGCGGCTATAGCCTCCGCCGAGGAACATGGCATATTCTCAGCGGTGGTAAGCGCGGATTCCGTTTCTGTCGGAAGCGCGTTCCAGATATGGCGGCTCAACGAGGATTATTCCGCCACGTTTATTTCGTAATAACAGCAAAGTAAATAAAGCAGCGTAGCTGCAAACCTCAATTTTGCGTGCTTGCCGCCGATCCGTGGGATAAATGATTTCGTAAAATTGCCTACTGAATATTTATAGTGCTCCATAAAAATATCATTACAAATAAGTTAAACTTGCTGCTGTAATTTTGCTTTTTTGCCCAAAACTATTGAAATGCACCGTAAAATATTGTATAATGTATTCATGTTTATGTCTTGAATCCAACCTATTGAAAGGAAGTTGTTACATATGGGTCTTATTAAATCGGATATAGGTCTTATCAAAGCGGCGGAAAGTTCGGTAAGCGGTGTGCTTGCCGACCAGTGGAAAGAATTTATTTACTGCGAGGCTATGAGTACGGACGTGCTCGTCTGCAAGGGACGTAAAAAAGTAACCGGTAAATCCGCCAATACAAAAGGCGATGACAACGTTATTACACAGGGGTCGGGTATTGCCGTTGCGGACGGTCAGTGCATGATCGTTGTTGAGCAGGGAAAAATTCTCGACGTATGCGCTGAACCGGGTGAGTACACCTTTAATATTTCGGGAGAACCCTCGATCTTCGCAGGAGACTTGGGTACGGAAATAAAAGAGACCTTCGGCAGCATTGTTGACCGCTTCGCTCACGGCGGACAGGCTTCAACCGACACCCGTGTGTACTACTTCAACACCAAGGAGATAATGGGAAACAAATACGGCACTCCAAATCCCGTTCCGTTCAGAGTTGTTGACAGAAATATCGGTCTGGATATAGACGTTTCCATTCGCTGCAACGGCGAGTATTCCTACCGCATTATTGACCCGCTTCTTTTCTACACAAACGTATGCGGAAATGTCCGCGACGTCTACCGCAGAAGCGAGATAGACAGCACTCTCAAAACCGAGCTGATGACCGCGCTCCAGCCTGCGTTTGCGAAAATATCCGATATGGGTATCCGCTACAGCGCGCTGCCCGGTCACACTATAGAGATCGCCGATGCGCTAAACGAGGTACTTTCCAAAAAATGGACGGAGCTTCGCGGCATCAAAATAGCTTCATTCGGCGTGAACTCCGTTACCTGCTCCCCCGAAGACGAAAAGATGATAAAGGAGCTTCAGCGCACCGCTGTAATGCGCGATCCGTCAATGGCGGCGGCGACTATGGTAGAAGCTCAAAATGCAGCTATACAGTCCGCGGCAAAGAACAGCGCGGGAGTTATGACAGGCTTTATGGGCATGGGTATGGCTCAGCAGACTGGCGGCTTGAACGCTCAGTCACTTTTCGGAATGGCAGCGCAACAGCAACAACAGCAAGCGATGCAAACATCACAGGTACAGCAGACCGCACAAACCGCTCCGACAAACGGCTGGGCTTGCTCCTGCGGTACGGTGAATACAGCGAAATTCTGCTCGGAGTGCGGAAGTCCCAAACCTGCGGATAACGGCTGGACCTGCTCCTGCGGAGCGGTCAATAAGGGAAAATTCTGCGCGGAATGCGGAAAACCCAAGCCGACAGGCGAGCCTTTGTACCGCTGCGATAAGTGCGGTTGGGAACCCGAAGATCCGAAAAACCCGCCGAAATTCTGTCCCGAATGCGGAGACAAATTCGACGAAAACGATATTAAATAAAGAATAAAACAGAGGATAGACGCAAAGCGGCAGACCGGTCCCGGACAGACAGCCGGGTCACAGTATATCCGTATGCATGTCTATCCTCCGGTTTTTATTTTCCGAAAGGTGGATATTTATGTCTGCTCTGGTTGAGTACAAATGCCCCTGCTGCGGCGGCGCGATCGAATTTAACAGCAATTCTCAGAAAATGAAGTGTCCGTACTGTGACACCGAGTTTGAGATAGAGGCTCTGAAAGAATTTACCGAGGCTTCCCAAAGTACGGGAGACA
The DNA here is from genome assembly GCA_947176675.1 of uncultured Clostridia bacterium. Lineage (GTDB taxonomy): Bacteria > Bacillota > Clostridia > Oscillospirales > Ruminococcaceae > RGIG8773. Next base: position 11,818 of record CAMWRN010000026.1, read on the forward strand.
GTCTCGACTGGGACTGCCCCGAATCCCAATGGGGCGCGGAAGAAGTCTCTGGAATGAAGATCTATACCTGCAAAAGCTGCGGAGGACAGGTTGTTGCCGACGAGACAACCGCCGCTTCCGCTTGTCCCTACTGCGACAATCCCATAGTCATGACAGGACAGCTTGAGGGCGGTCTTAAGCCCGATATGATAATACCCTTCAAGATAGACAAGGAAGCCGCCAAGAATGCGCTGTCGAACTATCTTAAAGGCAAATTTCTGCTGCCGAAAAGCTTTAAGGACGAGCACCGTATCGACGAGATAAAGGGCGTTTATGTTCCGTTCTGGCTGTTCGACTGCGATGCGAACGCCAATATCCGCTACCGCGCTACACGCGTAAGATCATGGACTTCGGGCAATTACCGCTATACAGAAACGTCCCACTATCTTATAGTGCGGGACGGTTCGATACAGTTTGAAAAAGTCCCTGTGGACGGCTCCCAGAAAATGCCAGACGAGCTTTCCGAGGCCATAGAGCCGTACAACTACAGCGGCTGCGTTGATTTCAACACAGCATATCTTGCAGGCTATCTGGCGGATAAATATGACGTGAGCGCAGAGCAGAGCCGCAGCCGCGCCAATGAAAGAATTCGGAACAGCACTCAGCAGGAATTCCGCAATACCGTTACGGGTTACGCAACCGTCGTTCCCGAAAAGACGGATATACGGCTGAAAAGCGGAAAAATACGCTATGCTCTTCTTCCCGTGTGGATGCTGAACACAACCTACAAGGGAAAGGTCTACCGCTTCGCAATGAACGGTCAGACGGGCAAATTTGTGGGAAATCTTCCTACGGATTTCGGCAGGCTGGTTGGTTTGTTTGCGGGTGTGACCGCGGCGGTAACAGCACTGGCATTTGTCATTCAGATGTTCATATGAAACGTTCGGGGAGGTTTGCAAATGAAATTACTGAAAAAAATCGCCGCAGTCCTTGCGGCGGCGGTCATGTGTACGGTTTCGGCATATCCTGTTTATGCGGAAAATTCCGACAAGGTCGTCGACAAAGCCGATCTGCTCACCGACAGCGATGAGAAATTTCTTGAGCTTTACATAAACGAAATGATCGAAAAGCATAATTTCGGTTATGACATCGTTGTGGTAACGGTCAATTCCACGGACGGAAGCTCCGCCGAAGCTTATGCGGACGATTACTACGACTATAACAATTACGGCTATGACAGCGAGGGCAGCGGACTACTGCTGCTTGTTGACATGGGCGGCAGGAACTGGCACATTTCCACAAAGGGAAAGGGCATACTGGCTTTTACGGATTACGGCATATCCCAAATAGGAGATGAGGTTGCAGGCTATCTCAGTGACGGTCATTATTACGATGCCTTTGAAAAATTTGCCGATCTGGCGGATTCGTACATCGGCAGATACGAAAGCAGCGGAAAAGCCTACGATGTGGGAAACGAGCCGAAGGATTACGGTCGTATATTTATGGTTTCTCTGGCAGGCGGTATGATAGTCGCGGTAATTGTCTGTTTGTGCATGACATCTCAGCTTAAAACTGCGGTAAAGCAGACTGCTGCGCGGGTATACGTCAAAAACGGCAGTATGAGAGTAACGACCGCCCGAGATATTTTTCTATACAACACAGTCTCCAAAACAAAGATAGAGACCGATTCGGGAGGACACGGAGGAGGCGGGGGAAGCAGCACCCACGTCAGCTCCGGCGGCAGTACCCATGGCGGAGGCGGAGGAAAATTCTGATCCTATAAAAAATCGAAAGGACAGAGCGGATATAGAGTATCCGTTATGTCCTTTTTTCTGCATTGGTTCAGTCAGACAGATTGCCCCGCAAAAACATAAGCAGCTTTTTTTCGCGGCGGGACACCTGCACCTGTGACATTCCCAAAGCTTCGGCGGTGCGGGTCTGGGTCATGTCCTTGAAGTAGCGGCAGTATATGAGACGGCGGTCGGTCTCGTCAAGCGCGCCGAGAGCCTGTCTCAGGGAAAGTATATCCACAAGCTCCGCGTCGGGAGCGGGTTCGGCTATGTCGATCTGTCCCTCGTCGCCGTTTTCTGGGTTTGCCGTAAGGGACACTGCGGGAAGATTTACAGCAATGGCTTCGGCAACGTCTTCGGGGGAGGAGTCCGTCAACTCCGCAAGCTCGGAAACGGCAGGTTCTCTTCCGTGAAGAAGCATGAACTGTTCCCTTGCTCTGGATATTCTCATGCCAAGCTCCCGTACGGAACGGCTTACCTTTACCGATCCTCCGTCGCGAAAAAGCCGTTTTATTTCACCGAGTATAACGGGTACGGCGTATGTTGAGAATTTCACACCCCTGTCACGGTCGAAAGCAGCGGCAGCTTTGACAAGACCCACGCAGCCCGCGCCGTAAAGGTCGTCGTACTCTATGCCCTTGCCTCTAAAACGGTTTGCGCACAGGTGGACAAGACCAAGATTTTCTTCCGCAAGTCTGTTGTCTTTCAGAGAGTTCACGGCGTTTTTTCCTTTCTTTTTATACTAATATCCAATCAAAAAGTGTATAAAAAATCAATTAAAAATATGCGTGTATGATTTTTGCGCAGTTTTTTACCGGCACTTTCAATTAGAGATTAGGATTAGTTTATGTATCAGTTTTGTCCGAAAGGATCTTCCGCTTCATGATGACCGTTGTGCCCTTATCGGGCGTACTTCTTACAGTCACCGAATCCATAAAGCTTTCCATGACCGCGAAGCCCAGTCCTGCCCGCTCCTCCTCGGGAGCGGATGTGTACATGGGTTCCATTGCTTTTTTTATGTCGGAAATACCGCAGCCGCTGTCCCGTATTTTTATATATAGGGTGTTGTCCTCAAGAGCGCGGACTGTTATTTCTATCCTGCTTTTATCCGAGGAAGTTCCCCTGTAGGCGTGGACGATACAGTTTGTGACCGCTTCGGAAACGGCGGTTTTTATTTCCCCCACCTCGCTTACGGACGGGTCGAGCTGAGCGGCAAAGGCGGATACAACGACTCGTGAGAGTCCCTCGTTGCGGCTGTCGGCTGGAACGGTAAATTTTATCTCGTTAAGTATTTTCATTTCCTGACCTTCTTTCTTCCTGTACTGCTGCTATCTGATAACGGCAAGCCTGTCCAGTCCCGCAAGACGCATGACTTTTTTTATCTGGTTCCCCGTATTCTCGATAATAACGCAGCCTCCGTAGGGCTTGACTATTTTGTACCGTCCCATAACAAGACCTATACCCGAACTGTCCATAAATGTCACGCCGTCAAAGTCCAGTATGAGCTGCTTGGGGTGATGCTTGTCTATGGCGAGGTCAATATCCTCGCGGATGGTCTTGGCAGTATGGTGGTCCACTTCGCCCGAAAGTCTGGCAATAACGGTGTTTTCCTCGGTATCTATAATAACAGGCATTTTTTCACTTCCTCACGAATTATTTGGTACTGTATATTTTACGGCAATTGCGGCGCGGATTTTGTCACAGTCGGGCAGGAATGTTTCGGTAAATTTTGATTCAACGCAGTATGTAATCCTAATCCCCCAAAATTTTAGACGGCGAAGCCTTTTAAAGGTCTTTCAGTATAGTGCGTTGTGCGTTAAATCAAATTTTATTTGCGTTAACGCGGTCTCACGCAATAATTTGTTGCAATCTGCGGAAAAATATGCCTGTCTCTTATCCCCATCTCCGAGCCCACGAGACCGAGGCTGATCTCGTATGCCG
>CAMWRN010000027.1 GCA_947176675.1 uncultured Clostridia bacterium
TATCTGCACGGAATTATCTATCTCGCTGAACGAAAGCACCGTAACATTGGGTATAAACTGGTCGATAAGCTTTTTGAAATAAATACGCACAATAGGCGAAGTCAGAACGATGGGCATTGGAACAACATCCTTGACTCTTTCGATCTGATCGTTGAGAGCCGTAACAAGAGCCTGTATCGTCTGGGGATCCATTGCAAGATAGGAACCCTGCTCGGATTTTTTTACGGAAGCCACAATCCTGTTTTCCGTATCCGTATCAAGGGTAAGTACCCTTATCTGACCGCCATCGGAGAATCTGCGCGTTATGGTACGCTTCAGAGCCTGACGGACATACTCGGTTATGATGTCCACATCTTTCATATTGTACTGGTTGTCCGCGATAGTCTCCAGAATGGTTTGCAGATCCCTGATAGGCACACCCTCTTTAAGCAGCAGACACAGCACCTTTTGCAGATACGCGGGGGAAACGACGTTTGGTACGATATCCTCCACCACTGCGGCATTAGTCTGTTTCAGCTTGTCAAGCATGGTCTTTACGTCCTGCCTTGACAAAAGCTCATGAGCGTAATTTTTTATTATCTCCGACAAGTGGGTAATAATTACCGAAGTCGGGTCGATAAGCGTATAGCCTGCGATCTCGGCGCGGAGCTTATCCTGCTCCGAGATCCACTTTGCGGGAATGTTAAAAGCAGGTTCAACAGTGTCAATACCGTCTACTTCTCTTGTAACGTTTCCGCTGTCCAAAGCAAGGTAGTGATCCATAAGTATTTCCGCATGTGCAACGACCTCACCCTTTACCTTTATTACATACTGGTTCGGATTAATGTGCTGGTTATCTGTCATTCTTACCGACGGGAAAACCATACCCATATCCATAGCGAACTGCTTTCGGAAAATTACCACACGCTCGATAAGCGTACCGCCTGCGCTTTCGTCCGCAAGAGGGATAAGGCTGTAGCCGAATTCCATTTCTATAGGCTCAACATTGAGCAGCTTGTAAACGTTGTCAATGTCCTTGTAGTATTCCATTTCGGAAAGAGCCTCTCTGTTTTCAGCCATTTCCTGAGCCGCCGTATCTGTTTCTGCAACAAGCTCCCTCTGAGTACGCATAAGCATGATTCCCAGAGCAAGCAGAACTGCTCCGAGAACAATGAGCTGTACCTTCGGGAAACCGGGTATAAGCATCATCACAAACATAACAATGCCCGCGATAATAAGCACCAGCGGCTGCGCGGTAAACTGGTTCTTGATGTCGATATTAAGGCTGTCCTCCGAAGCAGAACGGGTAACTATCATACCCATTGCCGTGGATATCAGCAGCGCAGGGAGCTGGGAGCAAAGTCCGTCGCCCACTGTTGCAAGCGTATAGGTCGTAAGAACGTCGCTGAACTGCAAGCCGTCAAAGATAAGACCTACGACCGCGCCGCCAAGCAAGTTTACGATAGCCGCCACGATAGAAAACGTAGCGTCTCCCTTTACGAATTTGGAAGCACCGTCCATAGCTCCGAAAAAGTCGGATTCGCGCTGGATCTTGGCGCGGCGGAGCTTCGCTTCGTCCTCGGTTATGATACCCGAGTTAAGATCGGCGTCGATAGCCATTTGCTTACCGGGCATAGCGTCCAGAGTAAATCTTGCCGTTACCTCAGCAACACGCTCCGCGCCCTTTGTTACGACAAGCATCTGCACTACGGTAATAAGTATAAATACGATAAAACCTATGAGCGCATTACCGCCCATAACGAATTGTCCGAAGGCAGCGACTATGTGTCCCGCAAAGCCCTCGTTCATAAGTATCTGACGGGTCGAAGAAATATTAAGACCCAACCTGAAAATAGTGGTGATAAGGAGCATAGACGGAAAAATCGAAAACTCCAGAGGCTCCTTGATATACATTGTGATAAGCAGAATAACAAGTGAAAGCGCGATATTTACAACAAACAACATATCCAGCAGCCATGTTGGCAGCGGAATGATGATAAGGAATATCGCCAGGATAACGAATACCGTTACCATGTTATTCAATATTTTTTTCACGGTATAACGCAGCCTGCCTTTCCTTTTAGAGGTTAGAGGATAAAACGGTTATGAGAAGTTTGATTCCTCTTTTCTGTTTGTCGGCAATTGTCAATAATTCGGATAATTCGCAATTTTCATGGGTTCCATTCCATTGGGAACCCTGCCCTTTATGTCATATACAAATGCAAGGACTTCTGCCACCTCGCGCCAAAAGTCGTAAGGAATCTCCTTACCCACGTCCACCGCCTTATAAAGACCTCTTGCCAGAGGAACGTTTTCCACCACTGAAACGCCGTTTTCCTCGGCTTTTTCGATGATCCTGAAAGCCACGTTGTCCGCTCCCTTGGCTACCACCATGGGGGCTCTGCCGTTAGCTTCATCGTACTTGACGGCAACCGCAAAGTGAGTAGGGTTTCTTATAACTACGTCTGCGCTTGGGACGTCCTGCATCATACGGCTCATAGCCATCTGCTGCTGCTTCTGACGCCGCTTGCTTTTGATCTGTGGGTCGCCCTCCATTTGCTTGTACTCTTCCTTGACCTCCTGCTTGGTCATTTTCATGTCCTTTTCCCATTTGTATTTCTGAAAAAGGAAATCCACCGCCGCTACCGCAACGAAAACCATCGCGATCTTCATACAAATCGTAAACACCGCTTCGGCAACGTAAAGGAGTCCCGAAACAAGCTCCATCTGCATAAGACGTGCAAAATCCACCACGCGGCTTTGTATCTCGCTGTAGACCACAGCCATGAGAATGATCATTTTGATCAGAGACTTGGCAAGCTCAAAAAGGGAACTTACCGAAAACATTTTTTTGATCCCCTGAATGGGGTTGAGTTTGCTTAGTTTGAACTGAAAGGATTTTTTCGAGAAAATGAATTTTGTCTGTATCCCCGTAGCGATTATCGGAATAAGTAACGAAGCCAGAAGAACAGGTCCTGCTGAAAACAGCATTGCTTTTCCGATCTCCAGAATAAGCTTGGGAGCAAATTCCATTCCGGCGATACGCTTCCCGTTGTCATCCATACCGCCGCCCGCAAGCCTGAACCAATAGGTCATGCTTTGGGTGACTGTGCTGTACATAAGCTTTGCTGTCAATCTCAGAATGAAAAACGCCAGCAGTATGAACGCGGCTGTAACCACGTCCTTGCTCTGCATAACGTTACCCTCCTTACGCTGTTCACGGCGTTTATGGGGGGTCGCTTCCTCGGTTTTCTCACCGGTTGTACCTTCAGCCATAGATTTCTTCCTTTTATCGGTTTCGGCGTTTCCGCGGCGTTTTTTCCCGTATCCGCCGAAAGATGTATCTGTTATTTATTATTCACGCGACCGCATCCCGAAACGGAACTTATGCCGCAGGAATTACCGACATAAACGACCTAAGGGCCTCAAGCCACTTGTCAAGATAGCTGTCAATATATTCTGACAACGGCACAGCTGTTAAAAACAGCATAGCAAAGCCGAACGCTACCTTTAACTGTATATTGACTACCATGATCTGTATTTGGGGGACTGACTTCATCAGCACGCCCATACAGAACTCAAGTATAAATTCCGCAGCCATTATTGGCATTGCAAGCTTTATGACAAGCGCCAGCACTACGGAAAAATAGGACGCCACAACATATCCCAGATCGGGATTAAAGCCGCCGCTTCCTATAGGAATCACGTCATAGGACATAATGAAAAGTCTTATAAGAGTCAGATGTGAATTCGTAGCGAAGAAATAAAGGTACATCATAAAGCTGATGAACGAACCCATTACCGACATCTGTACGTTTGATTCGGGGTCGAAGACCTTTGCCATACCGAGACCCGACTGCATATCCATAATCTCTCCCGCCACCTGAACAGTGTAGAAGAAAAGGTCGGTGATAAAGCCGAAAATGAGTCCTATAACAGTCTCGCGGCAAATCATCATCAGATAGATACCTGTTTGGATACCCGTATCCACAGGCTCCGGCTGAACTACAAGTATGGCAATATATGTAATAAAAACAGTTACCGTAACCTTAGCGATCGTAGGAACGTTCCGCCTCGACAGAATCGGGTTAAATATAAATATTCCCAGCATTCGGGCAAAAACCAACAGATCTGTCTCAAAGCTCCGGAAAAGAACTGTAAAAAAATCCAATTTCCGCTCCTTTCCGCCGCAGGCTACATAAGCCTCTGACTGCTCACCTGAGTTACAAGCTCAAATATCCGCATCAAAAATTCGTTGCAGGAGCTTATCATCATGGGCGCCAGCAAAAGCAGCAGTACCACGATCGTGAGAGCCTTCGGGACGAAGGTAAGAGTCTGCTCGTGAACCTGAGTCGCCGCCTGTATTATCGCTATGACAAGACCGACCAACATACTGATGAGCAGCAGCGGTCCCGCAAGCTTTATACCCAGTATCAGCGCTTCACGGAAAATTTCCAAGATCATTGATTCCGTAAGCATAACCGCACCTCCTAAGCATTAAAGCCGGAAACAAGCGATTCGATCAGAAGCGTCCAGCCGTCGCACATAATAAACAGCAGCAGCTTGAACGGAATTGAGACCGTTGTCGGCGGCAGCATCATCATACCCATCGACATCAGTATCGTGGAAACTATAATATCTATTATCAAAAAAGGGATATAGAGCAGGAAACCGATCTCAAAACCAATCTTGATTTCACTGAGGATAAAGGCGGGAACTACTGTTACAAAGCCTATTTCATCAACAAATTCTTCCTCGGTCTGCGCCTCGGTCTCAACACCTGTAAGTCCCATAAAAAAGCTCATCGAGTCGTTGCTCGTATGCTGAAGCATCCATCTTTTCAGCGGAACAGAAGCTGCCTGAACCGCCTCAACCGACGTATATTCGCCGTTCTTATAGGGTACATAGGCTACCTCGTTCATTTCCGAAATAACAGGATTCATAATAAACAGCGTTAAAAACAACGCAAGACCGATCATTACCTGATTCGGAGGCGTTTGCTGAACGCCCATCGCATTCCTCAGCAGCGAGAATGAAATAATGATCCGCGTAAAGCAGGTCATCATTATCAGTATCGACGGTGCGACAGAAAGAATTGTTATCAGGATAATAAGATCGATAGTTGTAGAGCTTTCATTTATGCCGAATTGATCAAGCAGACTGTCCGCAGTGCCGGTACCGTCCGTAACGGGTTCGTCATAAGGAAGTACGCCTGTTGCCGCAGTTCCTTCAACGACCTGACCGTTTTGGTCGGTCTGAGTGATCTGTCCGGTCTGAGCAGGCTGCACTTGTTCCGTCTGAGGAACACTTGTCTCAACATTCGGTATTGTTGTCACAAAGCCTGTGCCGTTCTCGGGACCCGAAACGGCATATGCAGTCACGGAGGGAAAAGAAGCAACCATAGCCGCGGCGCATACTATACCCGCGGACGCTGCGGCAAACCTCTTAAAAATCATTTTTTTCATTCCGCCCGTCCTTTTTACTTTCAGGGTTTTCAGTCTCAGCAAAACCTTTTCTTTCGGCAAATGCCTTTTTGAGACTTTGTATAAATCCACCCTCGGCGGGAATTTCGGCAGCTCCGTAAGCCGCGATATCTTCCTCGTCAAGGTCGCAGATCTTGTTTATAGAATTTACCGTTACTCCGATCAGCATCGTTTTGTTGCCGATGGAAACAATCATAAGCTGCTTATCCTGGGCAACAGCAACGCATTCGCGTATCCTTACGGCATTTCCGTTCCCGAAGCTTCCGCTGCCGATGCGTTTCTTGAGCCAGCCAACGGCATACAGTGAAAGGAAAATCAGTCCGATAATGCCGAGAAGCGCGCATATAACGGTAAAAGTCTCTCCAATCATTTATCAGCCCAGAACCTTCTGAACTGTCTGAAGAATTCTGTCAGCCTTAAAGGGCTTAACGATAAAGTCGAGAGCGCCAAGCTTGATAGCTTCAACAACCATGGATTCCTGACCCATAGCTGAACACATAACGATCTTTGCGCCGGGATCGGAAGCCTTGATATCTCTGAGCGCCTCAATTCCTGTCTTGTTTGGCATTGTGATATCCATAATGATAAGGTCAGGCTTTTCAGCGGCATATGTAGCGCACGCAGCTTCACCGTCAGCAGCTTCGAGAATATTTGTATATCCGTTTTTAGTGAGCGCGTCTTTGATCATCATTCGCATGAATGCGGCGTCGTCCACAAGCAAAATTTTCTTATCCATAATAAAACTCCGTTTCTCCGCCTCGGAAATATTTTGTCGTTTCCCAAGGGAACGTCGGGCGGTGCCGTTTCCCTGAACGTTATATTTTGATTTATATCACGGGACTGTCTGAGCAGCCGCCGTAAAAGCCTTGTCTTTCCTCCGTCATAATGTACACGGAAAGATTTAACAGCTTATTCCTTGCCGCCCAGCGACTCAAGGAATTTAGACTTGATTATTTCAGTGATCCTCACCGCAAAGTTATCGTCAATAACAACAACGTCGCCCTTAGCAATAAGGTTGCCGTTTACGATAATGTCAACGGGAGCGCCCGCCTGACGTTCAAGCTCGATAATTGTACCCTGCGAGAAATCCAGTATCTCCTTGACCTTCTTAACAGCCGAACCGATTTCGACCGTAACATTCAGCGGAACATTCATCAGCAGCTTCAGGTTGTCGTTTTGATCCTGATTAAGATTAGCATTCTGATATGCCGCAAAGTTCTGAAGCTGTACAGGCTGAACGTTCATGGGAGGCATAGCGGACTGCATAGGCATCTGAGGATACATACCCTGAGGCGGATATCCGCCATACATAGCCGCCATATTGGGATCCATAGGCTGACCGTATGGCATTTGCGGCATTGCGCCCTGCATAGGCATACCCTGCTGCATGGACATTCCTCCCATAGCCTGCTGAGGTGCTACTGGCTGAGGTGCTGCTCCGCCGCCCATCATAGCCTCGATCTGTTCCTGTGACATCGTTGAACCTCCGCCAGACGAAGCCGCAGGAGCGGGAGCCGGAGCAGGCTCTGCCGCCTCAACGCTGTCCATAATATTGTTATAACCCGCCATCATCTTGTCAGCCATTTCCTTGGCAAGACTGATAGTAAGCACTGAAATAAATTCCGATTTTATAACGCCGTCGATAGTAAGATCAAATTTTACAATGCAGACAAAATCCTGACCTGTAAGATCATATATCTCCTGTCTGACTGCATCAGCCCCACCCTCCTGAACAACTGCTTCGGGAGTGGAAATATCTACCGTTGTTTCAATTATCTCCGAAAGTGCTGTTGCGGAGGCGCCCATCATCTGGTTCATTACCTCGCACACGGCGGAGATATTCATTTCATCAAACTGGAAATCCTCACTGACCTCCAACGGCAGACCCATAAGTTGATTAAGAATGAGCTGCACATCGTTTTGCTTGAGCACAAGAACGTTTTCACCCGAAACGCCTTGAGTGTACTTGATTTTGACCATGATAGACGGTTCCAGTTCCGGGAACGAGAGTTCCTCGGATCTTATAACCTTCACCTGCGGGGTAGTGATCCATACCTTTGCTGAAAGCATATTTGAAACAGCCGTCGCCGCCGATCCCATGGTTATATTCATTATTTCGCCGATGGCGTCCATTTCCGCATCGCCAAAGCCGTCAATGGTAAGTTTTTCCTCGCTCATTATATGTAACCTTCCTTTCCGTTCCGCGTTTTTTCAAATGCTGCACCACGCAGATTATTTTCCCAAGTCCTTGAATATGTTGTCTATTTTAACAGCTTTCTTTTTATTTTTTATACCCAACTTACCGTCGAACCAGATATTGCTTCCGATCTTGACGGTAACATTGCTGTCAATAGGCATATTAAGCGGAATAACATCGCCAGGCTGCATTGTAAGAACATCAAACAAGTCAAGCTTTGTTTCACACAGAACGGTGTCAATTTTAAGCTCTGAATCCTTGATGGCTTCAAGAAGCGAGACACGCCTTTCCTTTTCTCTTTTCGGGTCAAGCTTTTTAGTGGATCTTGACCACCTGTCGCCGAATTTCGCCATGATCGATTCCAGATTAAGCGCCGGGATACAGAACGTCATGGTATTTTTAACGTCCTTTATCTCCATCTCAAGCACTACCAAGATAACGACCTCATCGGGCGAGATTGACTGCATAACTCTTGCGTTTGTTTCAATTGTTGATATTGTAGGATTGATGTCTATGTACGTACCCCACGGTTCTTTTAAAAGTCCTGCCATTCTGCCCATAACGCTTGCGAACAGTCCGACTTCGATCTCCGTGAAGTCTCTGTTCTGTTCCACATACGCGCCGCTGCCTCCCATCAGGCGGTCCATCATCGAAAAAGCGATAGGATTGGAAATTTCCATAATACAGTTTGTTTCCAGCACATCGTCGTCGGTGATACCCATATTGATCATTGACATCATAACATAGTCAGGAAGCGCGTTGTTGAACTCATAGTAAACCTGCTCTTCTATCGAAAGCACTTCGACCTTGCAGTATATCCTCATAAGACCGGTAAGATAAGAGGACAGCACTCGGGAGTAGTTTTCAAAAATGCCGTCAATAACTTTAAGCTGTTCCTTAGTGAACTTTTTCGGCATTTTGAAGTCATAATTTTTTATTTTCTGCTCCTTAGACTGTTCCTCTATCTCGTCAAAGGCCTTCGTCCCCTCGGACGAGAAACTGTTCAGCAGCGCGTCAATCTGGCTTTGCGACAATACGTCAGCCATATCTTTGCAGCCATCCTTTCCGGAATGGAAATATTCCGTTTATTCCTCTCTCATTCTGGTGAGAGCGTCCTCCTTTGAAATATAGACCCTGTCGGGGTCGCTGCGTCCGTCGTCGGTATCGGGAACTTCTTCCTCAATATCTCCCTCGCCCTGAACGGAGCCGTCTTCATCGGAGTACTGCACGAAGTTCGCGCCGTATTCAAGATTGAAAAGCTCCTGTATGACCTCGGGATCCGTAAAGTCCACATCGTTTCTTATGAAAACGATCTCGACCCGTCGGTTCTGTCGTCTTCCCGCTTCGGTGTCGTTGTCTTCCACCGGACGGTACTTGCCGTAGCCCGCGGAAGAAAATTTGTCCGGTTCACAGGCGTCAAGACCTATCATGTAATTTATAACCGAGTCTGCACGTCCGGAGGAAAGATTCCACTCGTTTACCGTGGAATTTGCCGAACCGGCGGTATGACCGCCCACTCTTACGGCTTTAATCCTCTCGCTTATGCTTCTTATGCCGTCGGAAATGATCTCAAGTATGTATTTGCCTTCATCAAGAAGAACATCGCTGTCTCCGGCAAAGAATACGTTGTCCCTAAAGCGCATATACACGCCCGTTTTGGACATCTCAACGCTTACGCTGTCCTGAAGTTCGTTAGAAACGATGACCTGTTTGAGGTACATATAGAAGTCCTCAAAGTCAACAATATCCGCCTCGTCCTGTATCTCAGGAACCTCGTTGTCATAGATCGCGCTGGGGTCGTTTTCGGGGTTCGGTTCGAGCAGCACCTGAACGTCCTCCCTCTGAACTTCGGCTTTTGACAAAGCTGCTGCTATGTACTGCCATTTACTCTGGTCCATAGAGGACATTGAATACAGCAGTACGAAGAATGTAAGAACCAGCGTTATCATGTCGCCGTACGTGTCCATCCAGCTTCCGCCTTCTTCTTCCTGAGACTGTCTTTTCTTAGCCAAAGTAAAATCCCCCCTTTTATCGGAAGTTGAATTTTGATTTAATAATTATACCACATATTTATCAAAATTTAAAGCATATTTTTTAAATTTACCGACAATTTAACGTCGGAATTTTCACCGTCATTTTAGTAATTTTGCACAATAAGGTGCCAAATCAGACTATTCTCCCTCGCTCGAAGCGGCGGAAGAACCCTTTTTCGGTTTGTGAGTACCGGGAAGCATCATTCTCAGCTTCTCCTCAACGTAACGGGGGTTAGCGCCCGAAATGATAGCAAGCGTACCCTCTTCGATGATCTGGAGGCAGAGAACTTCCTGATTGTGATTGTACTTACAAAGGTTGCCTATAGGCGTAAATATAAGGTGAGCCAGAATACAGCCGTAGAACGTTGTAACCAGAGCCGTAGACATACCTGCGCCCAGGTTTGCCGCCGCTGAGCTGTCGGTCGGGTCAAGGCTGGCAAGCATGTTGATAAGACCTATGAGGGTACCGATCATACCCATCGCAGGAGCGATAGCCGAACCTCTTACCCAAAGCGCGAAGTTGCTTTCGTGACGTTCGCATATGAAGTTTATGGAGTCATCAAGCATACTCTGTACCTTATCGGAGTCGTTTGCGTCTACGATGAGCATAAGCGCCGATTTCATAAACGGATCGGGGCAAGCATTCGCCGACTCTTCAAGAGCAAGGATACCCTTCATACGGGCAGTCTTACAGTATTCAACCATGTCGTTTATGTACTTGTCGGGATCATATTTCGTAGGGAAAAAAGCTTCTTTAAGCATTTTCGGCACCTTTGTCAGAACCGAAACAGGATAAATAAACACCAGAGCGCCTATTGTACCTCCCACAACGATAGCGACCGAAGCGGGATCCCAGAAGCCGCTCAGCGAACCGCCCGTCATAATGCCCCATACTACAAGACCAATAGCAAGGGCAAATCCTATAATACCGGAAATATTCATATAAACTTCCTCCAAAAATTATTTTATATAAAAAGGCAAGCTGCCTATATAAGGCGCGCCGTATTTTCTCATTTAACGGAATCGATAAAGCATTCGCGGCTGTAGCTCCTGGATTTGTCGATAATTTCCTCTATCGACTCCCGCACAAGATACCTGTGACCATTCTGCATGGTTATTACAGTATCTGGTGTCTGTTCGGCTATTTCAATGAACTGCTCGTTCACAAGAAGCTCCGTTCCGTTGATTCTGGTAAGCTGTATCATATTTATTCCTCTCGGCATAATATTTTTGCTTATACTATTTTATACTTGCATCATCAAGCTGTATTCCTGCGGAACGACCTTACCCGTTCCGCAGGTCAAGCTTAAAGAGATGGATTTTTACAAAGGGATCGTTTTAAGTTTTGTCACTTAAAAGCCGTCATTATCTCTTGAGGTTTACAAGTTCCTCAAGCATTGAGTCGGAGGTGGTTATCATTCTTGCATTGGCCTGATAGCCTCTCTGTGTAACGATCATGTCCGAGAACTCGTTTGCAAGGTTTACGTTTGACATTTCAAGATATGTGTTCTTGATAGGACCTGCACCCTCGGTATCGGGATTCTTGATTCTTGCAGCGCCCGAAGCGGCAGTCTCCTGGAAGTTTGTTCCGCCGGCTTCCCCAAGACCGTCAACGTTATCAAAGCAGGCAAGCTCGATCCTCGCAAGATACTTCATATCACCGTTATAGTTACAGATCAGCTGACCTTTGGACGTAACATTAATTGTACCAACGTCGGAATATGTAAGCTCGCCCTGAGTCATTGTAAATGTCTCGGCAGTGGCTTTTGCAGTTTTAAGGGCTGTCCTCTGAGTCGGATCTGTCTGCGCATTGTCGGCGGCTTCCGCTGCCAGCAAAGCAGCATGCTGCTCCGCATAAGTAGTTGTCTCTCCTGCTGCGTTTCTCAGTGTCAGCGCCTCTCCTGTCTTGTCTACCGCATAGAAAATATTGGCATCTGCGTTGGCGGTAAGGAATGTTTCAAATTTAGTTCTTGCATCATCGTCTCCACCGTATACGCCCAAATTCAGCAGAGTCTGCTGAACATCAACATACTTCATTTTATCCGCGGGAGAAGTAACGTCTGCGGGCCAATCTGCTCCGTCAAAGTCATATGCTACGTATGTGCCGTCTGCGGGGCCTTCTTCAAGTGCAAGAAGCGCCTCCCAGTTAATGCCGTACATGAAGCCGAAATCATCGGTATATACATTATAGGCTGTCTGAATCAGTTCGTTCAGGTTGATCGTATTGCGGAAGCTAAGGTCGCTGGCATTGATCTGTCCGTCATCGTTCCTGTCCTTGAGCTGAACGTCGTCAAGTGAATTTTCACTTAACGAGCCTGTGTTTTTCAGACCGTCGAGAGAGTTGCGCGAACCGAGAACAAAACGGTTGTCGGCAGTAGCTAAGTTTCCGTAGCTGTCAGGACCGAAGTTGCCCATACGGGTATACAAAGCTTCTCTGGTTCTGAGATCTGAGCGGACATTTGTGCCGTCAAAAGTAGCCGTAATGAAGAAGCCGTCAGACTCTATCATCATATCCCAGTTTTTTCCCGTACTCTGACCGCTGCTCGGAGACATATCCTTGTCGATAGAGCCGAGACGAACACCATAACCTACTTCGGAAACGTTGTTACCTGCATAAGCAGCCTTACCGCTTGAAGCACTCTTTGCCGCCTGATAGTAGATGTCGCGGAAAGTCGCTCTCATGGTCTTATAGCCGTAAGTGTTTACGTTAGCGATATTGTTACCGATAACGTCCATTCTTGTCTGGTGAGTTGTAAGTCCGGAAACTCCGGAATAAAGAGATCTTATCATTTCTAATCAAGCGCTCCTTTAAATATTTTTTCACGCCGCCGAAGCTCCGTCCGTCAAGTCGTTCGGGACGGATTGATTTCCTTTCGGTCCGATCGTTTTTACGCCGCCGGCGCGTATTCTTTTTTGTACGGATCGAATATATCCGTTCGTACTTTCGTCACATAATAACTGTTGAATCAATGTTTGTAAAAATGTTTCCCCGCATATCGTCTGCGGTAAGAGTGGTAATGACCTTATTGTTCCTTACGCTTACCAGAAACGCCGTGGAATCGATAATTACAAGCGTGTCATCGGAACCCTTTTCGCCAGCAAGCTCGACCGCTTTGTTAAGTCTGTCCAGTCTGCCGCTTTCGGAAAGATCAATGTTCCTTTCGGATATTCTTTCCATTGCGTGCTTTGAAAACCTCACGCCGCTGCTGCTCTGAGCCTCAAGCTGTTTTTTCAGCTCTTCAGCAAAACTGCTTTGGTTCGGAGCGACTGTTTGGTCGGTACGCTGTCCAGCCGCTTGGCTGCCCGTGGTTACCGACACGCCGCGAAGACTTAAATACTCGCTTATAAGCATAGCCGGTATCATTCCTTTTTATTTGATTAAACGCTGTATCCGGAAATATAACTGTTAAAGCTGTTTTTGAGGGACTGATCCATATCCGCCATGGGATCGGAATAATGTCTTATCGCGCTTTCCTCAGGAGTAAGCTTTCCCGTAAGCGAACCCGGTGCGCCGTTTCTTGTGCATATCTCGTCAAGAGTAAGTCTGCCGGAAGTAGTAAGCCAGCCCGAGTGACCGTTTTTCATAATGATCTCAACTCTCTGGGTGCCGTCCGCAAATGTAACAACCTCGCCAAGCTGACCAACGCCGCTGTAGCCTATTTCCGTAACAGCCTTTCCGCTGCTGGAATGACCGATGACTTCGTCAGTCTTGATTCTGGAAGTAATAGCACGATTGTTGATAAATCTTATGTCGTACATTCTTGTACCCAGTCTGTCTGCAAGAGCAGCCTCTTCAGGATAATCCTCAACGGAAATTCTGTGCGGAACACAGTCGCTTGTGGAAACACCCTTGCTTGTCGTAACGCCAGTATAACCGCCATAGTTGTAGTTATAACCGCTATAGTTCGCATTGTAGTTGGTGGTATTGCTTTCGCTCTTGGATTCAGTGCTTCTCGACAAAGTACCGCTTCCGCTGCCCAAAGCTATGTCCGAGTTTGAAGTTACAGTACCTGTAATAATACTGTCGTCTGCGTAAGCGCCCGCGCTGTAATCGGGAACTTCAAGCTCCATGATCTCAACGTAGTATTCCTCAACAATATTGTTCGCGGAATTTGCAGCCGATGTTTCGGTAACCTCCGTAACTCCGCCCGCTTCGTCAAGCTCTTTCATAAAAGTGTCGATAAGCGATTCGGATCTTGCCTTGTAGCTCATTGCAGCCGCTGTCTCAGCCTCTGCTGTCTCGGTAACGATTTGTCCCGATTCTGCTCCGCTGTCTTTATCCGTACCCTCTTCGCCCTCTGTGCCGCCGACGTTTTCGGAACCTTCCGTTTTGTCATCACCTTCTGTTTTATCGGAATCTTCAGTATCCGAACCTTCAACAAGTTCGATCCTGCTTACCGCAATAAGCTTTTCGTTTACGACAACATATCCTTCGCCGCCTTTATAGAGAACATTTGTAACAACACCGGTAACTGCACTATCTGAATCTGAACCCTTGATTTTTACTTCCTTACCGATAAGATCCATAAGACTTTTGAAAGTATATACATCAACAATATCAGTAACCTTGTCGCTCTTGTAGGACATTCCGTCGATCATGAGCCAAGGTTCGCCGTTTTTAACAGTGACCGATTCGACCATGCCCGTATATGCTCCGCTGCCGTCATCAACAGTAACAACCTCTCCTACCAGCGATGTAGCATAGCTGATAGCGGACTGCTGGGTCATGTTCTTGATGCCCTCAAGCATTGAGTACTGAGCCATCTGTGCAAGAACCTCGGAATCGTCCATAGGGTTGTTGAAATCCTGATTCTGCATTTGAGAGACCAAAAGCTTGAGGTAGCTGTCGAAGCTCAAATAGCTGTTGGTAGCATCACTACTGTCGACCGTATTGCTTGTCGTGTCTATATAGCTGCCAGTGTACTTGCTGAACACTGAGTTGCCCGCACTTATGCTGTTACCCATAATTTCGCCTCCCTGAATCTGACATCGCCGCGATCGGCGTTTATTTCTTCAATTCCGTCAATTTCTCCGTAGCCGTCGTTTTCTCCGCGGTAGCTGCGTCCGCTTTCCGAGCCGTTCGGATTTCCTGAATTCCGCGCAAAGCTAAAGCCTTGATCCGTAAGGTTTAGACCCATCTGCTCCGCCGCATTTCCCGGTTCAACGATCCGTACGTCCTTTACATCGTAGTTTTTGTCGGACAGGCTCTCGCCCAAATAAGCCGCGCGCTGATTCATAAGCTTGCCGACCTCCTCATACTGGGCCGACATAATAACGGAAACCGTATTCGCTTCCTTGACCAGCTTAATCGCTATCTGACCGAGTTCCTTTGGCCTGAGAATAAGAACAAGCTCTTTTACGCCGTTCTCGTCACCAAATTCAGATATTTCGTCGGTAACAACGTCCCTGACCTGATCTTCAACGGAAATCGCGGTTTTAGCGTCAAGTTCTGTCGGAGCTTCCTCCGTACCGATCTCGCCGCGTACAAAAACTGTTTCAGCCTGAATACCTGCCGCCGCGACTTCTGCATCGGGCTTGCTGTCGGAATTTCCCGACTTGCTTTCCGTATCCGCGTTTACCTCGGCAAAAGTATTTTCAGTTATCACAATCTGCTCGGTAACTTCCTCCGCAGCCTCGGAAGATATCTTTCTGCCGATGTTGCTTATCTGATCGGAAGCATTGTTGATCTTAAGCGCTGAAAATCCTGCTCTCGCAGCTGTTTCCGGAGCT
>CAMWRN010000028.1 GCA_947176675.1 uncultured Clostridia bacterium
GTCTGGGAGACTCTGATAATATATATTTCAGCCGAAGCGATAGGTATTGGCTGCGGAATGCTTTTTTCAAAGCTTGCCGAGCTTCTGCTGACGAAAATGCTGGGAGGGACGGCTTCCTATACCTTTACGGCGGAACCTAAGTCTATAACGGATTCGCTAATAGTTTACGCCGTTATCTTTGTCCTGATACTGATAAACGCTCTGCGGCAGATACATCTGTCCAATCCGGTAGAGCTTCTGCACAGCGAAAACTCGGGAGAAAAGCCGCCCAAAGCAAATTGGTTTTTGGCGGTTCTGGGAACGATACTTCTCGGTATCTCCTATTATCTTGCGGTAACGATAGAAAATCCGCTGGCGGCTGTTTTTGTTTTCTTTGTGGCTGTGCTTATGGTAATTGTCGCTACCTATCTGCTGTTTATTGCAGGCTCGGTGGCGGTATGCAGAGCGCTGCAAAAAAATAAAAATTACTATTACAGGACTAATCACTTTGTTTCGGTGTCCCAGATGACATACCGAATGAAGCGCAACGGAGCGGGACTGGCTTCTATCTGCATACTTGCTACAATGCTTCTGGTAACGCTTTCCTCAACTACCTGTCTCTTTGTGGGAATGAAGGATATGCTTCGCCAGCGTTATCCCAGAAATATTATAATAAACACCTCCTCGACAGAGGACGCGGACGTTCAGCGCGTAATGGACGCAGCAAAGTCTGCTCTTGAACGGTTCGGTGAGATTCCCGAAAATGAAATCGAGTACAACTATATTTCGATATCGGGAGCCTTTGAGGGAAATACTGTTACTCTTGATCCTACAGAGATGGACATAGTTTCTGCGGACGTGCGCTATATAACATTTGTTCCCGTTCAGTATTACAATAATATCACAGGACAGAATATTTCCCTTGAAAATGACGAAGCTCTTATCGACTGCATAAAGTCGGACTACGGCTATGACAGTATCACTATAAAGGAGCTTGGAGAAGCGGGCAGCTTTAATATAGTCGGAAAAGCCGAAGATTTCGTCATAAAGGGCAGTTCAATGGCAAGCTTTGCTTCCGAGATATATCTTTTCGTTTCGGACGAAAGCGTGATAGAAGATATCTACAAGAAACAGCTGGAGGTATACGAGGAAAGCTACGTATCGAAAATGCACAACTACTACGGCTTCGATCTAAAATGCGATAATGAAAAACAAGTGAAAATATTTGAGGATATCTTATTTTCCCTTGCTCAGCAGCAGAAGGATTTAGCCGATGCGGGCAGAGAGTACGAATGGTGCGGCTACAGAGTAGAAAGCGCAGTGAATGACGAAGCGGACTTCTTTGCAATCTACGGCGGACTGTTTTTTCTCGGCGTTGTTTTCGGCGCGGTATTTATATGCGCGGCGGCTCTCATAATGTACTATAAGCAGATATCCGAGGGCTTTGAGGACAAATCCAAATTCGGCATACTGCAAAAGGTGGGAATGACCAAAACCGAGATACGCAAAAGCATAAACTCGCAGGTACTCACGGTGTTTTTCATGCCACTTGCGGCGGCGGGACTGCACATGGTTTTTGCGTTCCCGATAGTGTCGAGACTGCTTCTTATCTTCGGACTCAACAACACCGCACTTTTTGCTGTGGTAACACTGTGTTGCTTCGGAGCGTTTTCACTCGTCTATACTGCCGTATACATTATCACGTCAAGAAGCTACTACAAGATTGTAAGTACGGACAGGGACTGATTTTATGAAGAAAGCGGTAAAAATTATGTTTAAGATATTGAGACTGCTTTTTGCGGTATTTGTGCCGATTGCAGCAGCGGTGA
The DNA here is from genome assembly GCA_947176675.1 of uncultured Clostridia bacterium. Taxonomy (GTDB): domain Bacteria; phylum Bacillota; class Clostridia; order Oscillospirales; family Ruminococcaceae; genus RGIG8773. Next base: position 1,809 of record CAMWRN010000028.1, read on the forward strand.
TGATCGTTTCCGCCGTTCAGGGGTATAATATGCACAAAAACGCTGTGGAAAAATGTCCTCCCGTGCAAATGGCAAAGCTGATTCGAGAAGAAGAATTCGTACGAATGAAAGAACTTCCCGAATTCTACATAAAAGCTGTCATATGCGCCGAGGACAAGCGATTCTACACACATCACGGCGTTGATCCAAAAGCTGTTATGAGGGCGCTTGCCCACGACATCAGAACTATGTCCCCGGAACAGGGCGGAAGCACTATCACACAGCAGCTTGCCAAAAATTTTTACTACACTCAGGAAAAGCGTCTGGAGCGGAAATTCGCCGAAATGTTCACAGCTTTCGCTATCGAGGAGGAATTCTCCAAGGAGGATATTTTTGAGCTTTATGTGAACAGCATTTACTTCGGAGACGGATATTACGGCATTTCTGCGGCTGCTGATGGATACTACGGGAAAACTCCCGCCGAGCTTACCGATTACGAATGTGCAATGCTTGCAGGAATACCAAATGCTCCAAGCGCGTATTCTCCCAATGAAAACCCCGACCTTGCCGAACAGCGGCTGAAACAGGTACTGGAGCGCATGGTCGAATGCGGCGAGATAACTACGGAACAGGCGGCAGAGATAATGCCGGCATAATATTCAAACAGTTCGGACGGTCTGACTGTCCGAACCGTTTGCCGTTTCAGAAAAAAATCCCGCGGGCAGCAAACTTTTCCCCTTTTTCCGCGACTATATAAATGAAAGCTTTCAATGAGAGGTACTTCAGATGAATAAAATTGATCTTACGGAATACGCTGATCTCCTGCTTAATGCGGCTCTCTATAAGTGCGGCAATATCGCCGACGCTCAGGACTTGGTTCAGGACACTATGCTGGCAGCTCTTGCTGCTATGTCCAAGAAGCCGATCAACGACCCGAAGGCATGGCTCATGACCGTTCTTAACCGCAAGTATTACGACCTGCTCCGCAGAAAATACAACAAACCCACGGTGTCCTTTGACGTGGCAGAGGACGTCCCCAACGACTGCGAACTGTACGAAGCTGTGGAAAAATCCGACGAAGCCGAGGATGTCAGGCGGTGCCTTGCATATCTGACAAAGCTGTACCGCGAGGTAATGGTGCGGTACTATATGCACGGCGAAAAGGTACGGGACATCGCCGCAAGTCTGGGCGTTTCGGAAAACACCGTGAAAAGCCGTCTCGATGCGGGAAGAAAGCGTATCGGAAAGGAGTTTGCTATGGAAAATTACACGAAACAAAGCTATGAGCCTGAAAATCTTTGGGTAACCTGTTCTGGAAGAGGCGGTCTTGACAACGAGCCGTTCACCCTTGTAGGGGACGATAAAATCGCCATGAATCTGCTTATACTTGCCTATGAAAAGCCTGTTACCGTCACGGAGCTTGCAAAGGCTATAGGCATAGCCACGGCGTACATTGAGCCTGTTGTTGACAAGCTTGTCGGCGGAGAGCTTATGAAGCGTGTCGGCGACAAGGTCTATACCGATTTTATAATCTATACCGAGGCGGACAGAACTGCCAACACCGCTCTTGAAAAACAAATAGCGGACAGCATTTACAAGGACGTTTGGGCAATTATGGACAATGGCTTGGAGGAGCTTCACAGCTGCGATTTTTACAAGCGGCAGAGCAAGTTCCAACAGGTGAAGCTGGACAGCTTTTTTGCGGTGCGGACCTTACAGCACGCGGTCATAGGCATACGCGACGAGGCCTGCGGGGGAATGCCCTTTGAGGAGTACCCCGACCGTCCCAACGGAGGAAAGTGGTTCGCAATGGGCAGCCGTTACGCCGCGAATTATGATTACGGCGCACAGGATCATGAGTACGGAAAATACTATATAAGCGGCGAAGCGTGCAGCAGCCATACCGTAAACTGCGACGGATATGAACAAATAAAAAATTTTGAACTGACCATATGCGAGTACAACACCCTGCTTGGCGGAACGCAGCTTGGCATGAGGAACGTCCTGAAACGCCGCATGACCGACACGGAGATAGGGCAAATGCTTTACGCCATTCACAGCGGCAAGGAGGAGCAAATTCCCGTGATAAGCGGGGCTTGCTTTGAAAATTTCGACAATTTTATCGAACGGAGTTATCTTGCCAAAGACGGCGAAAGGATAGTTTGCGCCGTGCCGATAATCACGGAAAAGGAACGATTTGAGCTGTACGACCTAAGCGAAAAGTACGACAACATCATTGCGGAAAAATTCCATGACGAGTTTATCAAGCTGATGAAAAATCCCGTGAAGCTGCCGCCCCATTTAAAGTCCGTACCCGAATGGCAGAGGTATATGGAGTGCTGCTCCACCGTCTCCATGCGTATCGTCAAAAACGCACTGGACAGTAGTTTGTTCCCACAGTGCGCGGACTATCCCGCTCCCGCGGTGCTGATATCTGTTCGGGAGGATTAATATGTGCAATATCGAATATAAGGTCGGCGGCCACAAGCTGATATTTTCATACAACCCGACGGTAAATCTGTTTTTCCACACGCTCAATCTGTACGGACTTTTAGGCAATCACGGAAGATCCTATGGTCTCAGAAACGACGAGAACGCGGTAAAAACCGTTATACCCGAAATATACGAACAGGTCAGGGACGGCGATTACTTTTTTTCCTACGGCAGAAACAGCGTGTACTGCTCCGGCATGGAGTGCATACTGAAAAACGGTTTGTGGAAAGAATATCCCGATTTTACACGCTTTAAAATCACCGCCGAAACGGAATGCTTCAGCCCTGCCTATGAAGCCTGCTGGAACGGCTTCTACAAAAATTACTGGACCGAACATTACGAAAAGGACGGTGAGAATTTCCGAAAGGACGTTGAAAAGCTTGACTGGCAGGACTTGCTTGAAAAAATGCAGCTTTCCTCACAGCAAAAGCTTTTTACCGATATCTACGCGTTTTCCGCGGAAGCCGCCGCAGGCAGCGGAATAACTTACTCGGACAACGTGACTGTAGGTTCGGGCGGAGATATGGCGGTCGTCCACGAGGGACTCCACCTGCTGCTCCGTGAAAAATGGGCTGAGGACGGGCGGATACAAAAGCTTCTTGAAGCGAAGCCCTTTGACCGCGATAAAATACCGTACAGAAGCTATGTAAAATATTACGAGCAGGCGCTTGTGCTGACCTTGGAGCATATTATCCTCGGACGCGAAAGCAGACTTAAGGACAGCTTCAGTTCCTGCGAGGTGCAGGAACTGTACGGCATTGCATACCCCGCAGTCAAGGATTATTACGAGAGCGGCTGCAAAGCTTCTCTTGAAGATGTAATGCTGGAGATTGTCAACGCTTCGTTGTAGTTCCAAACAGCTCCGGCAGACATATATAACCTTCTCTATCATATATTTGCAGCAGTTCCCCGTGGTTTTCACGGGAACTGCTTTTTTGTACAAAATTTTACGGTAACACTTGAATATTGCTTTAAAATGGTGTACAATTAATATATGTATTGCCAAAAACAATGGGAGGTACTGCTTATGAACTGGACTGAAGTCAACATCTACACCACTACAGAGGGAATTGAACCCGTGTGCGGCTGTCTGCTCGGGATAGGCGTGACAGGTTTTGTGATAAAGGATTCAAAAGATTTTGAGGAGTTCCTTGCCGACAAAAACGGGAACTGGGATTACATAGACGACGACCTGATGAACCTTAAGGACTGCGAGACCTGCGTGACGGTGTATCTTCCCGACGACTCGCAGGGGGCGGATATGCTTTCTGCGCTGCGCTCGGAGATGTCTGCGCTTAAAGAAAGAGACGAAAACAACGCTTTCGGCAGACTTGCAGCAGAGCTTGCAAACGTCCGAGAGGAGGACTGGGCGAACAACTGGAAACAGTATTTCAAGCCTCTGACCGTGGGCGAAAAGCTTGTGATAAAACCCTCTTGGGAGGAGTACGACTCGAAGGATAACCGAACTGTTCTTGAAATAGACCCCGCTTCAAGCTTCGGAACAGGTCAGCATAATACCACACAGCTTTGTCTTGAGCTTATCGAAAAAAATCTCAAGGACGGCGACAGAGTCCTCGATTTGGGCTGCGGAAGCGGAATACTGTCCATAGCGGCGGTGCTGCTTGGTGCAGATGAGGTAACGGCGGTGGATATCAGCCAAAACAGTGTGGAGACAGCCAAAGAAAACGCGTCTAAAAATAATATTCCCGGGGCGAAGTACACGGCGTACTGCGGGGACATTATAAGCGACGGTTCACTGGTTGAAAAAATAGGCGGCGGGTTCGACCTTATTGCGGCAAATATCGTTGCAGATGTGCTTATTGCCATGTCTCCCCTGTTTGAAAAATTTATAAAAAAGGGCGGCACGCTTATACTTTCCGGAATTATCACGGAGCGCTCGGACGAAGTAGTCGACGCGGTGAAATCCAAGGGTTACACCATGATTGAGCTTAGAGAAAAGGACGGCTGGGCGGCGGTTGCATTCAGGAGTTGATAGTTGTAAAATTTTTAGGAGTAGTAATATGTGGGGTATATGTCTTGACCAGTCCGTATATAGAGGAAAACTTTTTCAAAGAGCCGTTGAGTACGATAATTCGGACAACGGTACGGTAGAAATTTTGCAGCCCGCAAAAGGCGTGAAGATTTCTGCCGATAAAATAAAAGTTGCGGACAAACCCCTTGCTTTTGTTTACGGAGAATTGGTGTCTCCCAGCGGTCACCCAAATGTTATCGGAAAAATTGAAGATATTATTTGGCATTTTAAAAATAATGACTATGGTTATTACATTTCGTCAGATGATGTAAAAATAAGCAAGAGATACTGTTCGGACGATTTGATAAAGCTATGAGGTGAACGCATATGATAAAACAAATAACAAAAGAAAATATCCCCGAATGCGTAAAGGTCATACGGGAAAGTTTCGGGACGGTCGCGGAAGAATTCGGCATAACTCCCGAAAATGCGCCAAGGTTCACAGCTTTTGCAGTAACGGAGGACAGGCTTTACTGTCAGTTCGACAGCGAACACCGACTAATGTCTGCATACTTTGAGGACGGAAAAATCGTGGGATATTACTCCCTTTGCCTTATTGGAAACGGCATCTGCGAGCTGAACAATTTATGTACTCTGCCCGCCTACAGGCACAATAAGATAGGAAAAAAGCTTTTGCTGAACTCATTTGAACAAGCGAAAAATCTCGGCTGTACCAAAATGCAGCTAAGCATTGTTGAGGAAAACAAGCGTATGCGCAGGTGGTATGAAAATCACGGCTTTATACATACGGGGACGGAAAAGCTTGACTTTTTTCCGTTCACCTGCGGCTATATGGAAATAGATTTTTAGTAAAACGGGGGATAATTTTATGACAATTCTTTATTCTTCTGAAAATAAAATTTTCAGCTACGATGAGAGCGACAGGTCGCTGACGGAAATCCCATGCGGCAGGATAACCAAATACAGGGAAACTATCCGCGGGATACAACAGCGCAAGGAATGGAAAACCACCGGTACGGGGGCGAATTTTATGGGCATGGCTTCCGCCGACATGATAGACGCGGACGAGCTTCCCGTACAGATAAGCGGTCTTGGGGTACATGGTGACGAGCTTGTCTACGGTGTGAATCTTGAGGACGTGGGAAGTTTGTACCACCGCGGCTTCGATCCCTCAGACGACTGTGAGGGACTTGTCCGCGCTTCAAACGAATTTGTTTTCGGCTCGTTCGATATCAAGGACGGCAGGCTTGCGGTAAGCATGGGTCCCGCTAAAAACTTTCTCCATATCTCCGTTATGGACATGAACGGTAGGTACGACGAATATACGGACGGAGACACTATTGAGGAAAACCCCTGTTGGGCGGCTAAGAAAAACGGCATATATTTTTCCGCGGCGGGATACGCACGAAATCAGAACGGGGTAATATCGGCAATAAGTCCCCGATCTATCGCATATCTTGATCTGGACAAAAAGTCCATGGAGGAAATAGTTTCCGATGAAAATTACGATTACCTCCATGTCCGTCAGGACAAAAACGGCGATCTGTACTACATACGTCAGCCCTACGGCGGTGAGAAGCCTCAGGGAGGCATTACTTTTAAGGACGTTATCCTGTTCCCCTACAGGCTGATAAAGGGACTGTTCGGTTTTCTGAATTTCTTTACCACCATTTTCGGCGGCGAGTCCCTTAAAAGCGGCGGAGCTTCAAACGGAGCTAAGTTCAAGCAGCGTTCGGAAAAGGATATGATAATCGAGGGCAACGTTATCAACGCGGAAAAGCTGGACAAAATAAACGAAGCAAACGGCGACAAGCACGGCGGTATCATGCCCCAGAGCCGTGTACTGATAAAGCGTACTGCGGACGGCAGCGAGGATATCGTCAAAAAGGGCGTTCTGGATTACGTACTCGACGGAGACGGTTCTATTATTATTTCTAACGGCAGACATCTGATTCGTATCGACAGGGACGGGAACGAGTCCCATATCGCAAAAGCAAGGCTGGCGGTAAATCTTGCGGTCATGGAATGAGGTGACGGATCTTGAGCAAAAAGGCAAAAATAATATTGGCTCTTTTAATAGGATTTGCGGCTGCAATGATCCTGATGAGCGTTTTTATATACTTCGGCTACAGCAGCGCATACAGCACGAACGTCGAGCAGTATACTGTTAAAATTTTTGGAATATCCATATATGAACTTACACGCTCCGGAGACAAATATATAGGTTTGTCTGTCGGACCGAACATGGGAATTATCTGCGGGATATGCATGGCTGTAAGCTTTGCGGTTGAAGAAATTATTCATAAAATACGGCGAAAATAAAATTTACAGAATAAAACTCCGCACAGGAAAGGAAGATACGACATGACCGAAAAAGAAAAAATGCTTGCGGGAAAAATATACGACCCAAGCGATGAGACTCTCGCTGTTATGCGAATGAACGCACACAAGCTTTCACAGCGTTACAACAACACCTTTGAAGACGAGGAGCAGCTCAGAAAGGCAATTCTGAACGAGCTTGTCCCCAACCGCGGAAAAGGTACTTTTTTACAGGGTCCCGTTTATTTTGATTACGGAGTTTTCACCACATTCGGTGAAAGCTGCTATGCAAATTTTAATTTTACTGTGCTGGACTGCTGTCCCGTCACTATTGGGGACAACGTTTTCTTCGGACCTAACTGTACCGTTGCGACGCCCGTTCACCCGTTCCGATGGCAGGAACGCAACATGAAGCAAAAGCCGGACGGTACAATGTACGACGACGAATACGCAAAACCCATAGTCATAGGCTCGAACTGCTGGATAGCAAGCAACGTTGTTATCGCGGGCGGCGTTACGATAGGCGAAGGCTGCGTTATCGGCGCCGGGAGCGTTGTTACGCGGGATATTCCTCCCAACTCTCTTGCGGCGGGAAATCCGTGCAGAGTGATTAGGGAAATTACCGAAAAAGATTCTTTAAAATACAAAAGTGAATTGTTTTAAATAAATGCAAATTAGGAGGAGATCAAAAATGGTGGATTACAGCGTTCAGAACAAAAAGGCATGGGAATATAACGCTTATGACTTCTGGGTCGAGCATTCGGGAACGCCGCTTGAAAGAGCGAAAAAGGATATGGAAAATCCCATAAAAATGCTGAAAAAATATTCCGATTATTTTGATACTTACGACGGTATCAAGGTTGCGAATATTTGCGGTTCATGCGGCAAAAAAGCTGTTCCGCTGGCTCTTTTGGGAGCAGACGTCACTGTTTTTGACATTTCCGAGGATAACAAAAAATATGCGCTTGAAGTAGCGTCCGCCGCAAATGTTGACATAAATTTTGAGGTGTGCGACATACTTGATATAAATACGGATAAGTATGGAAATTATTTTGATGTAGTTTTTATGGAGGGCGGCGTACTGCATTATTTTCACGACATTGACGAATTTATGGGTATTATGTACTCTTTACTGAAAGACAGCGGCAAGATGATATGCAGCGATTTTCATCCGTTCAAAAAAATATCTGATGTATTGAATTTTGAACAGCCGACTATGAGTTACTTTTCAACCGATATTTTTGAGGGAGAAATGGCTCACGCGCCTTTTTTTGAAAAGGAAGTTCGTGAACAAATGCCTAAGTGCAGTTACAGAAAATATACGGTCAGCGAGATCATTAATTCGGTCATAAACAGCGGTTTTACGCTAAAGAAATTTGATGAACACCCTGCGTGGACAAATGAAAAACTGCCGGGTGAGTTTACTGTTACAGCAGTTAAACAGCGGTAATTACTGTAAAAACATTTTGTTAAAAAGGATTGGTTTAATTGTCGGCAAAAAAAGCAAAAAATTACGGAAATGAAAGCATTACCAAGCTGAAAGGCGCGGACAGGGTAAGAAAACGTCCCGCGGTAATTTTCGGTTCGGACGGTATCGAGGGCTGCGAGCATTCGATTTTCGAGATAATCTCCAATTCCATTGACGAAGCCCGAGACGGAAACGGAGATAAAATAATCGTCACCTATTATCAGGACAATTCCGTGGAAGTGGAGGACTTCGGGCGCGGCTGTCCCGTGGACTACAACAACGCGGAGCAGTGCTACAACTGGGAGCTTGTCTACTGCGAGCTTTACGCGGGTGGCAAGTACAAAAACAACGAAAGCGGCGATTACGAATATTCTCTCGGTCTGAACGGTCTGGGAGCGTGCGCTACGCAATATTCCTCGGAGTACACCGACGTTGAGATATACCGTGACGGCTTCAAATACAATCTCCACTTTGAAAAGGGCGAGAATGTCGGCGGTCTGCACAAGGAGGAAACTACCCGCAAGAAAACCGGTACCAAAACAAAATGGCGTCCCGACCTTGACGTTTTTACAGATATTTCCGTCAGCCGCGAATACTTTGAGGACACCCTCAAAAAGCAGGCTATAGTTAATCCGAATATTTCATTTGTCTTCCGTTTCCAAAACGAGGACGGCAAGTTTGAGGAGACAACTTTCTTTTACGAGAACGGCATTTCCGACTACATCAATGAGATCGTGGGAACTGACTATATCACTCCCCCCCGCTTCTGGCAGTGCGAACGCAAGGGCAGAGACCGTGACGACAAGCCCGAATACAAGGTAAAGCTTTCCTTTGCGGTGGCTTTTTCCAATAAAATATCGCAGATAGAATACTACCACAACTCCAGCTTCCTTGAACACGGAGGCGTTCCCGACAAGGCGGTGCAGACCGCGTTTGTGTCCCAGATAGACGCGTATCTGAAAAATAATAACAAGTACCAAAAGAGTGAAAGCAAGATCAAATATATCGACGTGCAGGACTGTTTGGTGCTTATCTCGTCCTCATTTTCGACGCTTACGTCTTACGAGAACCAGACCAAAAAGGCTATCACTAACAAGTTCATTTACGAGGCAATGGTGGATTTTCTGAAGCACCAGTTAGAGGTGTACTTTATCGAAAATCCGGACGACGCGCTTAAGATCGCGGAGCAGGTGGTGCTGAACAAAAGAAGCCGCGAGAGTGCGGAGAAAACCAAGCAAAACCTTAAAAAGAAGCTTGCGGGAAATATCGACCTGTCCAACATGGTGCAGAAATTTGTGGACTGCCGCACCAAAGACTTATCCCGCCGAGAGATATTTATCGTGGAGGGAGACTCGGCTCTGGGCGCGTGCAAAACGGCACGCAACGCAGAATTCCAAGCCATAATACCTGTCCGCGGCAAAATTCTGAACTGCCTTAAAGCGGACTACAACAAAATTTTCAAAAGCGAGATCATCACCGACATTATCAAGGTATTGGGCTGCGGAGTGGAGGTCCATGCCAAATCCAACAAGGAGCTGTCAACCTTCAACATTGAAAATCTTAAATGGAACAAGATAATCATTGCCACTGATGCAGATTACGACGGCTTTCAGATACGTACTCTTATACTGACCATGCTGTACAGACTCACCCCCACGCTTATCGAAGAGGGGTACGTTTACATCGCCGAGACACCTCTGTTTGAAATAAATACCAAGGACAAGACATATTTTGCATACAGTGAAAAAGAAAAAGCCGAGATACTGGAAATGATAAACGGTCAGAAATACAAGGTTGACCGCTCCAAAGGACTGGGCGAGAACGAGCCTGAGATGATGTCGCTGACCACAATGAATCCGGACACCAGACGGCTGATAAAGGTAATGCCCACAGATGTGGAGGCTACGGCGAATATGTTCGATCTGCTGCTGGGCGACAATTTGCAGGGACGTAAGGACTACATTGCCCAGTACGGAAATCAGTACCTTGAAATGGCTGACATCAGCTAAAGGAGTGACGTTATGAACAATGAAAACACCAACTGGGGTCAGAGCGTTGCAGGTGTCGTTATCAAAGACGGAAAAGTCCTGCTGGCTCGTCACACCTACGGCAAGGGCGCGGGAAAACTTATTATTCCCGGCGGCTATACGAACGTTGGCGAGACTCCCCGGGACGCTTTAATTCGCGAGTATCTGGAGGAGACGGGAGTTACCGTTGAACCGAAAAGCATTATAGGGATACGCTTCAATTTGCATGACTGGTACGTTGTTTTCAGGGCGGAGTACGTTTCCGGAACTGCCGTTTCCGACAATGACGAAAACAGCGAGGTGCTGTGGCTTAACATTGCTGAAGCGCTGGGACGGGACGATGTTCCGGATCTGACAAAGAAAATGATAGAAAGCTCAGTCTCGGACGGAGAGGGTCTGAGGTATACCGATTATGAATATTCCTCCGACACGCCGAATTATTTATACAGTTTGAGACATTAAAATTCCCGACCTCAAATCTCTAACAAAGGAGTCATAAAATTGCCGAGAAAAAGTAAAAAGGATACAAACAAACCGGTCAATAATACCGTTCCCAACGCCTATATCGCGGGCAGCGGAATAGTTGCCGAGGAACGCATCACCGATACTCTTGAAAAAAACTATATGCCCTACGCGATGAGCGTTATCGTGTCACGCGCGCTGCCTGAGATAGACGGTTTCAAGCCGTCCCACAGAAAGCTTTTATACACCATGTACAAAATGGGTCTGCTGACGGGTCCGAAAACAAAATCCGCAAATATTGTGGGTCAGACCATGAAGCTTAACCCTCACGGTGACGCGGCCATCTACGAAACTATGGTTCGTCTCGCCCGCGGAAATGAAGCTCTGCTCCATCCGTATGTGGACAGCAAGGGCAACTTCGGAAAAGCGTATTCCCGTGACATGGCTTATGCCGCCTCCCGTTATACCGAAGCAAAGCTTGATCCTATCTGCAATGAGCTTTTCCGCGATATCGACAAGGACACTGTGGATTTCGTCCCCAACTACGACAATGAAACTGTGGAGCCTACCCTGCTTCCCGCAACGTTTCCCTCGGTATTAGTAAACTCTAATGTGGGAATTGCGGTTTCTATGGCAAGCGCGGTATGCTCTTTCAATCTTGCGGAAATATGCGATACCACTATTGCTCTTATCAGGAATCCGGAACACAATGTTTTAAGCACCCTTAAAGGTCCGGACTTTTCGGGCGGAGGATTCATGCTCTACGATGAGGACGAGCTGGAAAAAATCTACCGCACGGGACGCGGTTCGGTAAAGGTTCGTTCACGTTATCAGTTCGACAAGGAATCGGGCTGTATCGAGGTGGTGCAGATACCGCCAACAACTACGGTTGAAGCGATCATGGATAAAATAATCGAGCTTATCAAGGCGGGAAAAATACGCGAGATATCATATATCCGCGACGAGACCGACATCAACGGCTTGAAGCTTGCCATCGACATAAAACGCGGCGTTGACCCTGACAAGCTGATGAAAAAACTGTTCAGAATGACGCCGCTTCAGGACAGCTATTCCTGCAATTTCAATATTCTTATCGGCGGCACTCCAAGGGTCATGGGGGTTTATGAAATACTTGACGAATGGGTGGCGTTCCGTCGGGAATGCATTAAGCGGCGCACTTTCTTTGAGCTTAATAAGAAAAAAGAGCGTCTGCACCTGCTTCTCGGCTTACAGAAAATTCTTCTTGACATTGACAAGGCGATAAAGATCGTCCGTGAGACTGAGGAGGAGTCGGAGGTAGTTCCCAACCTGATGATAGGCTTCGGCATAGACGAAACTCAGGCGGAATATGTTGCCGAGATAAAGCTCCGTCATCTTAACAAGGAATACATTTTAAAGCGCACCTCCGATATCGAGGGACTTAAAAAAGACATTGCCGAAATGGAGGAAATTCTCGGCAGCGATAAAAAAATCAAGAGCATTATCGTTTCAGAGCTTAAAGAGGTCAAGGACAAATACGGTCAGCCGAGAAAAACCATGTTCTACTACGGCGGAGATGAAGAGGACGACGATGTGGAGGACGATGTTCCCGACTATGCGGTAAATCTGTTCCTTACGCGGGACGGCTATTTCAAGAAGATAACGGCACAGTCCCTGAGAGTCGCAAGCGACCAGAAGCTAAAGGACGGAGATATTATCACGACCTTTATGGAAGCTACCAACAAGACCGAGCTGCTGTTCTTTACCGATAAGTGTCAGGTCTATAAGACAAGGGCAGACGCTTTCAAGGACACAAAGGCTTCTGAGCTGGGAGATTTTATTCCCGTAAAGCTGGGCTTTGACGAATACGAAAATGTTGCGTCAATGATCGTCACAACAGACTACAGCGGGTATCTGATAATGATCTTTGATAACGGAAAGGCGGCGAAGGTTCCTCTTAACGCCTATGAAACCAAGACCAACCGAAAGAAGCTTGCGAACGCGTATACATCGAAAGCAAAGCTGATAAAGATGTTTTACGTCTCCGAGAACACCGATATTCTGGTGCGTTCCACAAACGGCAGAGCGATCGTGTTCAACACGGGAATGATTTTACCGAAATCCGCAAGGGACACCATCGGCGTACAGGTCATGACTCTTAAAGCCAAGGCTGAGGTGGACAACGCCTATATCGTCACCGATGACATGGCAGAAAATGTACAGAAGTATGTTGTTAAAAATATTCCTGCCGCCGGAAATCTTGCCAAGGATTTGGAGGATCCCGACCAATTGAAACTTTAAATCAAAGAGGACGAAGCGTAAGGCTCGTCCTCTTTTTATTACATCATGGCAACTATTATGTGAATTTTTTGTTATGCTATTGATTTTCAGGTTAAACTGTGCTATACTAAAGTAGTTATGGGGGTATAGCTCAGTTGGGAGAGCGGTTGCTTCGCATGTAACAGGTCAGGGGTTCGAATCCCCTTATCTCCACCATCTTTCCTTTGGAAAAAAGATATTTTGCTCTCAAATGGCTTAGATAAGCGGTTTGAGGGCAATTCTTTTGCGAAAAAGCGGAGTAAAAAACCGTAGATATTT